>NZ_RZTC01000079.1:0-31374 GCF_004023165.1 Mesorhizobium sp. M7A.F.Ca.MR.176.00.0.0
CGAAAGCAGAGATGAGGGAGCAATCTCCCCCCTTGAGGGGGAGATGTCCGGCAGGACAGAGGGGGGCGCCAGGGAACTCGTACTATCCAGGAACCCCACCCCTCACACCTTGACCAATTGCTCCACGCGGTCCTTCTCGCCGAAAATTCTGAGATACCGCTCGATCTCTTTCACATCGCCGGTCGCCTTGGCCGGATTGTCGGAAAGCTTGACCGCTGGCCTGCCATTGGCCTCGGTGACCTTGCAGACCAGCGATATGGCGTCGAGGCTGTTGGTTTCCGTCGGCGCGCAGCCTTCGAAATCATTGGTCAGATTGGTGCCCCAGCCGAAGGACATGCGCACCTTGCCCTTGAAGTGGCGATAGGTCTCCTCGATCGTCTCGACCTCGAGCCCGTCGGAGAAGATCAGCAGTTTCTGCCGGGGATCTTTGCCCTTGTCGCGCCACCAGGACAGGATCTTTTCGCCGCCTTCGATCGGCGGAGCGCTGTCGGGGCGAAAGCCCGTCCAGTCGGCCACCCAGTCCGGCGCATCACGCAGGAACGATGCCGTGCCGAAGGCGTCGGGCAGCACGATCAAGAGATTGCCGCCATAGTAACGCTGCCAGTCCTGCAGCACCTTGTAGGGCGACTGCCTCAGCTCTTTTTCCGAGTCGGCGAGGGCGGCGAACACCATCGGCAGCTCATGTGCGTTGGTGCCGAGCGCTTCGAGGTCGTTGTCCATGGCCAGAAGCACGTTGGAGGTGCCGGTGAATGCTTCGCCGATGCCTTCCTTCAGCGCCTCGACGCACCAGCGCTGCCATAGGAAGGAATGGCGCCGGCGCGTGCCGAAGTCCGAGATGCGGATGCCGGGCAGCGCCTTCAGCCGCTCGGTCTTGGCCCACATCTTGGACTTGGCGCGGGCATAGAGCACGTCGAGCGCGAAAGGCCCGAACGCTCGCATCGCCGCACGCGATCGAAGTTCATTGATGATGGCGAGCGCCGGGATTTCCCATAGTGTGGTGTACATCCACGGCCCGCTGAAGGTCAGTTCATACTGCCCGTCGCGCTTCGACAGCTCGTATTCGGGCAGCCGGAATCCTTCCAGCCAGGCGAGGAATTCCGGTTCGAAGATCTGCTTGCGGCCGTAGAAATTGTTACCGCCGAGCCAGATCATCTCCTTCTTGGAGAAGCGCAAGGTGCGGGCATGGTCGAGCTGTTCGCGCAGTTCGCTCTCGTCGATTTCGTCGGCCAACCGCACCGAGGTCGTGCGGTTGATCAGCGAGAAGGTTGCGTCGACCTTGGGATACATGCCCCAGATCATCTGCAGCATCAAAAGCTTGTAGAAATCCGTGTCGAGCAGGCTGCGCACGATCGGGTCGAGCTTCCAGGTGTGGTTGTAGACGCGCCGCGCAATATCGGTCTTAGCCATGTCTCAACACCGCCTTCGCTGCCTGCCATCCACAATCGCGACAGGCCTCATAGCATCGAATCGGCCAGAACGCTGCCCGCTTTCAGGCTGGCCCGACAAAAAGAGCTGCCTGCATGCGGTGGCGCAGAGCTTGGCATCAACTTGCGGATTTTCCGCCCATCACCCTGAGCGCCGGACGCTTGCGGCGGCTGACGATGCGGCCGGCCACAGGGGCGTCGGCGCGGCCGTCATCCCCGGCCTTCTCGGCGAACAGCCAGTCGATGAACACCTGCACGATCGGTGTCGCCCGCATCTCGTTGCGGCAGACGACATAGAAATCGTCGACCGCCGGCACCGACAGACTGAACGGCGCGACCAGCATGCCCCTGGCCAGCAGCGCACTTGCCGTCACGGAGTCGCCCAGCGCCACGCCATGGCCATGCACCGCCGCCTCGGTCGCCATGCGCGCATCGCCGAGGTGATGGCGGCGACCCCGCTCTAGGTCCAGCGCTTCGGCGGCCGCCAGCCAGGTGTGCCATTCGCGGCCGTCATCGCCATGCAGGAAGACATGGTCGGCGAGATCCCTGACGCTGCGGATCGGCCGGTTGTTGATCAGGGTCGGGCTGACCACGGGAAACAGTTCGAGGCCCGACCATTTGCGCATCCAGCAATCGGTCCAGCTGCCGTCGCCATAATGCACGCAGACATCGATGGTGGGCGCCCGCAAATCCTTGGGATCGTTGGAAGGAATAAGCGTCAGCCTTATGTCGGGATATTGCGCCATGAAACTGCCGAGCCGCGGTGTCATCCACAACAACAGAAGCGCCGGCACGCAGGAGACCGAAAGTGTGCCGCTGCTCGCCGGCCTTGTCATGCGCTGGGTGGCGGCGGCGATGCCGTCGAAGGCGGTCGACACCGCCGGCAGAAGCTCCGCGCCATGCGGTGTCAGTTTGACCCGCTGGCCGGCCCGCTCGAACAGCTTGACATTGAGCGACTGCTCGAGCGCCTTGATCTGATGGCTGACGGCGCCATGGGTGACATTCAGCTCAATGGCCGCCTTGGTCAGCGAGCCATGTCGGGCCGTTGCCTCGAAGGCGCGCAGCGGATTAAGCGGTGGCAGGCGCTTGGTCATGGGTATCAACTTTATTGTGAGATTTTCTCACAGAAAACACCCTAACAATATCAATTGATTTTTCAATGCCGCTGCCGGACACTGAACCTGGAACAGCATCAAGACGTGAAATCTGCAGGCAGCCAGCGGGACAGCGGCCCGGCCGGATGACGGTCGGTTCGCAGGGGTCATCCGCGGCGGCACTGCATCAGCCCAGGAGGAGCGGACATGGGTTACGATCGCGGCAAGCTCGACGCGTTGCGTCGCAAATATGGTGAAAGCCATGGCGGCGAGATGTTCGACCCGAAATTCCGCAAGGTCGCCGATAAGATCTTCTCCAAGAGCGGCACGCGGCTGGCGCCCTATTCAGGCATCCCGACCTTCCTCGCCGCGCCCTACCGCGAAATATCGGCCGACAATCCGGATTTCGGCGATTTGCAGGTGGCGATGATCGGCGTGCCGATGGACCTCGGCGTCACCAACAGGCCAGGCTCGCGCTTCGGGCCGCGAGCGCTGCGTGCCATCGAGCGCATCGGCCCCTACAATCACGTTCTGGAATGCGCGCCCACACATGAGCTCCGGGTCGCCGATATCGGCGACACGCCGTTCCGCAGCCGCTACCGGCTTGAGACAAGCCATGAGGATATCGAGCGCCGCACCAACCAGATCGTCGATGCCGGCGTCATCCCGCTTTCGATCGGCGGCGACCATTCGATCAGCCACCCGATCCTGAAGGCCGTCGGCAAGAAAGCTCCGGTCGGGTTGATCCATATCGACGCCCACTGCGACACCAGTGGCCTGTTCGACATGACCAAGTTCCACCATGGCGGCCCGTTCCGCAACGCGGTGCTTGACGGCGTGCTCGACCCGACGCGCACCATCCAGATCGGCATCCGCGGCTCGGCCGAATATCTGTGGGAGTTCACCTACGAGTCCGGCATGACCGTAGTGCATGCCGAGGAGGTGACCGGTCTCGGCATTCCGGCCATCATCGAGAAGGCGCGCAGAATAGTCGGCGACGGCCCGACCTATGTCTCCTTCGATATCGACAGCGTCGATCCGGCCTTCGCGCCGGGCACCGGCACGCCGGAAGTCGGCGGGCTGACGACACGCGAAGTGCTCGAACTGCTGCGCGGCCTCAAGGGCCTCAACATCGTCGGCGGCGACGTCGTCGAGGTGGCGCCGCAATACGACGCCACCACCAACACGGCGCACGCCGCCGCACAGGTGCTGTTCGAGATATTGAGCCTGATGGTGTTCAGCCCGGCTGTCACCGGCAAGGGATCCTGACCTCTACCAATCCGAACGAAGGCGGCCGCCGCGCTGGAGCCGGCGGCCGTATCCAACAAACAAGCGTCCAGACAGGGGAATAACAATGACAATCCGCAAGACATTTGCCTCGATCGCCGCCGTGCTGATGCTTGGCACAGCCGGTTTCGGCCTCTCAATTCAGGCCGCTAGCGCCGATGCGCTGGCGGACATCACCAAGGCCGGCACCATCAATGTCGGCGTCTTCGCCGATTTCCCGCCCTTCTCCTCGGCCAGCGCCGATATGAGCCTCAAGGGCTATGACATGGATGTCGCGCAATACATTGCCGATACGCTCAAGGTGAAGCTCAACCCCATCGCCGTCACCGGCCAGAACCGCATCCCGTATCTGAACGACAAGCGCGTCGACATCCTGATGAGCGTCGGCTACTCGAAGGAACGCGAACAGGTCATCGACTTCGCCGCCGCCTATGCGCCCTACTACATCGCCGTGATCGGTCCGGCGGCTCTGACGGTCAAGGGCAAGGAAGACCTCGCCGACAAGTCGATCGCCGTCAATCGTGGCACGCTGGAAGACACCTCGCTCACCGAGGCAGCACCGGCGTCGGCCGACATCAAGCGCTTCGACAACTACAATTCGGTGATCCAGGCCTTCATCTCCGGCCAGACGCAGCTGATGGTCGTCGGCAACGATGTCGGCGCGCAGGTGCTGGCCAAGCAGGACGCACTGAAGCCGGAGCAGAAGTTCCAGCTTCTGACCTCGCCTTCGCATATCGGCCTCAACAAGAATGAGGACGGCCTGAAGAAGGCGGTCAACGATGCCATCGCCAAGATGCTGGCCGACGGCAAGCTGGATGAAAGCTCGAAAACCTGGCTGAAGACGCCGCTCAATCCCGAAAACCTCAAGGATTGAGTTTCCGTGGCCTTTGCCTGGCTTCCAGGTGCTGTCGGCGACATCGCGCACGGTGCGGCCACGACGATCCTGCTGATCGCCGTGACCACGCTGGCCGGAACGCTGCTCAGCATCCTGGGTGCCGCGGGGCGACGAAACGGCCCGGTTCTGCTCAAGCGGGCGATCGCCTGTTACGTCGAGGTGATGCGCAACACGCCGTTCCTGGTGCAGCTGTTCTTCATCTTCTTCGGCCTGCCCAGCCTGGGCATCCGGCTCGATCCGATCTTGGCCGCCATGCTGGCGATGACGCTCAACATGGCGGCCTACACGATCGAGATCGTCGGCGCCGGGCTTGACGCCGTGCCCGGCGGACAGACGGAAGCAGCGCTCGCACTTGGGCTGCGGCCACGCCAGGTGTTCGTCAAGATCGTGCTGCCGCAGGCACTCAAGATTATCTATCCCGCGCTCACCAGCCAGATCGTCATCATGATGCTGGAGTCGGCCGTGGTGTCGCAGATCGCCGTGCGTGAACTGACCTACGAGGCCGATATGCTGCAGGCGCGCACCTTCCGCTCTTTCGAGACCTATTTCGTCGTGACGCTGGTCTATCTCGCTCTGTCGATGGCCTTGCGCCGGCTGCTGGTGTCAGGCGGGCGCCGTGCGCTCGGAGCCGGTGTATCATGATCGAGTTCACCTCCTGGGACATCGTGCGCAACCTGCTGCTCGCCGCCCGCTGGACGGTGCTGCTATCGCTGGCCGCCTTCATCGGCGGCGGCATCGTCGGCCTGATCGTGCTGTTCTTCAGGATCGCCAAGAACAAGTGGAGCAGGCGCATAGCCTCCGGCTACATCGCCCTGTTCCAGGGAACGCCGCTCTTGATGCAGCTGTTCCTGATGTTCTTCGGGCTGCCGATGCTCGGCCTGCGCATCGAACCCTGGACGGCGGCGGCGCTCGGCCTCACCTTCTTCGCCAGCGCCTATCTCGCCGAAATCTGGCGCTCCGGCGTCGTGGCGCTACCCCTGGGGCAATGGGACGCCGGCGCAAGCCTTGGCCTGCACTATCTGCAGGAGCTGAGGCTGATCATCCTGCCGCAGGCCTTTTCGATCACCCGCGCACCCACCGTCGGCTTCCTGGTTCAGCTGATCAAATCGACCGCGCTCACTTCGATCATCGGCTTCGAGGAGCTGGTGCGGACCTCCAACGCCATCAACAATGCGACTTTCGAACCGTTCAAGGTCTACGGGCTGGTGGCTCTGATCTTCTTCGTCATGTGCTTTCCGCTGACGCAATACGCCCGCAGGCTCGAGAAACAGGCGGCTGCTCGCTGACGCGCCAAGGCAGCGCTTGATTTCAGGCCGGCAGCCCAAGCTGCTTGCGCAGGCTCTTGTCGAATGCGGACGCGGGGACGAAACGGCGCAGGAAACTGACCTGGCGCGCCATCTTTCCCGCCGCATAGCGCGTCTTCGGCGCGGGATCGGTCGCCGCGGCCAAAACGGTGTTGGCGACCACTTCGGGCGCATCGCCTTTTTCCATCGATTTCCGCACTGATGCAGTCATCCCGGCACGCGCGGAGTCGTAGATTTCGAGCGACCGGTCGGGGGCGGCAAGATTGTCCTCGAATGCCGTGCGGGTATAGGCGGGCTCCACCAGCGAAACGCGGATGCCGAACGGGCGCAATTCGTGATCGAGCGACTCCGAATAACCCTCGATGGCATGTTTGGTCGCCGAGTAGAGTGCGAAATAGGGAGCGGGGATGAACCCCTGCACCGAACTCAAATTCATGATTCTGCCCTTCCCTTGGCGTCGCATTGCCGGCAGAACCGCGTTGGTCACACGCAAGACGCCGAAGACGTTCACGTCGAACAGCGCCTTAGCCTGAACGGTCGAAGACTCCTCCGCGCCGCCAAACAGGCCCATGCCGGCATTGTTGACAAGCAGGTCGATGCGTCCGGCCTTGGCCAGAACGTCATCGACCACTGTCGCAACGGACGCGTCGTCGGTCACGTCGCAGGTCAGCATGGTAACGCCGGCGGATGGCCGGGAGGCCACGCGACGGCTGGTTCCGAAGACGCGAAAGCCGGCGCCTAGCAAGGCATCGGCGGTAGCGCGCCCGATGCCGGAAGATGCCCCTGTGACCAGGGCGACGCCAGGAGTCTTGTTCATGGGATCATATCCTTCTTTGCGTTGGATCGGATTGGGAAAAGCATGAGAGGCCGGGGCAAAGGGCGTTGGTCATGACTGCGTCTGGCAACCGGTTAGTTCCAGCGTCTGAACAGGGCGCTGGCATTCACGCCGCCAAAGCCGAAGCCATTGGCGATCGCGTACTCCATCTCCATGGGCCGGGGCGCGTTTGCGACGAAGTCGATTCCGTCGCCGGCTGGATCGGCCTCGCCCAGGTTGAGGGTTGGCGGGGCGACCTGATCCCTGAGCGCCAGGATTGCGAAGATGGCACCAAGCCCGCCGGCCGCTCCGAGCAGATGTCCGGTCGCCGATTTCGTGGCACTGACAGCTATCGCGAAATCGCGCCCGAACACGCTCTTGATCGCTTCGATCTCACCCAGGTCGCCGACTGACGTGGATGTCGCATGCGCATTGAGATGACGAACCTCGCGTGGCGAAATCCCTGCCTGGGCAATCGCGATCTGCATGGCCCGGCGCGCGCCGTCGCCGTCCTCTGGTCCGGAGGTGACGTGGTGGGCATCCGCGGTCGTGCCGTAGCCGACGAGCTCAGCCAACGGCTTTGCGCCGCGCGCCAACGCGTGGTCCAATGCCTCGATGACCAGCACGCCGGCTCCTTCGCCCATGACGAAGCCGTCCCGCGATATGTCGAAAGGGCGCGAGGCTTGAGCCGGCGCCCAATTGAAGCCGGTTGAAAGAGAACGCGCCGCGGCGAAACCGCCGAGGCTGACGGTGTTGATACACGCTTCCGTTCCGCCGCATACGGCGATGTCGGCTTCGTTGGCGCGGATCAGGCGGGCGGCGTCGCCGATCGCTTGGATGCCCGCCGCGCATGCCGTCACCGGTGCGCCGAGTGGACCTTTGAAACCATGACGGATCGAGATGTGGCCCGCCGCGAGGTTTACAAGGAAGGACGGCACCGTAAAGGGAGACAGGCGGCGGGCGCCACGCAGGTCCACCGTGCGCACCGCCTCGGTGATGGCGGGGAACCCGCCGACCCCTGAAGCGATGATCGTGGCCGTGCGCAGGCGATCGATTTCCAGGGCAGGCTTCCATTGCGCCTGCGCCAGCGCCTCTTCCGCCGCGGCCAGCGCGAAGAGAATGAACCGGTCCACCTTGCGTTGATCCTTCGCCGACAGGACGGCATCGGCATCGAAACCAGCCTCCGGATCTTCGCCCAGGGAGGGAACCACGCCGCCAATCTTAACCGGCAGCTCTCCCACCACATCGTCCGGAAGCCTGCGAACGCCCGACCGGCCGGCAAGCAGGCGTGACCAGGACGCTTCGACATTGGCGGCAAGAGGCGTGACGGCTCCCATGCCCGTGACGACAATCCGTTGCATCTGCTCTCCTGTCCTTGGTGTGCCGGCGGCACTGCTCGCGCCGTTCAAGGGGCGACTGCTTCGCGAACCTGATCGGCCGCCGCATCCAGAAAAGCCCGCGCGAGGTCGGGGTCGTTGACGACCCGCGAGAGCACCACCGCGCCGACCATCGTCGAGAGAACGGCCATTGCCTTGTTGCCGGTCTTTTCGCTGTCGCCCTCGCCAACCCAACCGCCAAGCATCTCAAGGTACGCCTTGATGCCGGCTTCGAATGACGCCTTCACCTCGGCACCCTGCCTGGCTGCATCCGAACCGAGCGCAACGACCGGGCAGCCGTCCATCTTTTCCCCGCGATGATCCATGCTGAGGTAGAATGAGATCACCCCGTCGAGCGGGCTCCCAGGATGTGCGGCGGTCGCGGCCGACCATTTGTGGGTGGCGCTTTCCATCGCCCGCCTGGACGCCAGCGCCGCCAGATCGTCCTTCGACTCGAATTGCTTGTAAAAGGCGCCCTGGGTCAGCCCGGCACCCTTCATCAGGTCCTTGAGGCCGATGCCGTCAAAGCCGCGCTCCCGGAAAAGCCGGCTTGCCACATTGATCACGGTCTCGCGGTTTTCCGCGGCCTGAGTGCGACTCACACGCATCGTCATCTCCTTTTTTAGATTGTATTCGTAATCTATACCCTATATAGAGGGTGAACGCAATCTAAAAAAGGACAAATGAGATGATCCGCAAAACCCTGAGCGCCTCGCTGCTGGCCGCGCTGTTTCTTGCAACCCCGGCTCTTGCCGAGGAAGCCACCATCGGACGCCCGATCGAAGGCGGCAGCCTGCACCAGGGACACCTGGACATGGTGGCCTACTACGTTCCGCGCGGCGACCTGCTTGAGGTCACCGCCAATTTCGCACCGAAGGCCGGGGGTGATCCGCTGCGGGTTGTCATGGGCCTCGCCAACAGTGACTCGGTGGCGTTCTCCATACCGGGCTACCCGGGCTCGCTCTACGCGTTCTCGAGGTCCGGCAAGGAGGTGACGGTCTCGACCGAGACTGACACATCCCTGCGAGCCGACGCGACAATGCCCTGACATGACGCGCAGGCCGCGGCCGCACGATGCTGGCCGGGGCTCTCGCGTCGGAAGGGCGAGCCACCAACAAGTCTGGAGAGAGGTCACATGCTTTACAGCTATTTTGTCGAGAAATCGATCCGGCAGAGCTTCGACGACGTCAACAACCATCGCTGGGACGCGGCGGTGAAGGCCATCGCGCCGCATGTCCATCACCGGGTTGGTGGCGCCCACGCGCTTGGTGGGGAGCGCCACGACAAGCAAGCCCTGCGCCGCTGGTTCGAGCGCCTCGGCCGTGTTCTGCCCACTCTCCATCTCACGGTCAACCACGTCTGGGTGAAGGGTTGGCCGTGGCATACCACCGTGTTTGCCCAGTGGGATGGCACCGCAACCCTGCTCAACGGCGATACATCCTACATCAACCGTGGTCTCCACGTGTTCACGCTGCGGTGGGGCAGGGTCTATGCCCTCGAGGAATTTTACGATTCACAGGCGGCGGCGCGCGGCCTCGCCGCCCAAGCCGCGGCCGGCCTCGAAGAAGCTGTCGCCGAACAGATAACAAGCTGAAGCGCGGTTCGAGGACGGCCAAGGTTTACGGGCCGGTCGCGCTGATCTTCTTCGTCACGTGCCTTCGCCCGCGCAATATGGGTGGAGGCTCGAGAAGCGAGCGCCGGCGCGCTGGACTGCAAGCCAGGAAACCCAGTTCGGTAGCGTAGCGCTGCATCGCTGCCGGTGCTGTCGCGGTCGAGCCGAGGCAGGCATATAGCTTTCCTGTTAGGAATAGGCCTTGACATCTTGCCGTTCGAATTGTCCATTTGATGCTTGACCGGGCCGAACGGGGCGGCGAGGGCGGACAGGGGCAAACCGGCGCGTGGATAGACAGTCAAGTCGAGTGCTGTTGAGGACGGTTGGGCTGACAAAAGCCTTTCGAGGGCTGGTTGCCCTGCGGGATCATTCCATCGAGCTCCACGAAGGTGAAATCGTTGGGGTAATCGGGCCGAATGGCTCGGGCAAGAGCACGCTTTTCAACCTGATCACCGGCTTCTCCCAGCCGAATTCCGGCAGCATCGAGATGGAGGGCCGTTCGCTCGTCGGCCTGCGCACATCGCAGATCGTCGCAATGGGCATCGCCCGTACCTTCCAGGGCTCTCGTCTGTTCGGCAGCCTCAGCGTCGCACAGAACGTGCTGACGGCGGCGCAGTTGCGCCATCCTGTAGGCGCCGCCGATACCGTGCTGCGCGGTCGGCGCTATCGCGAGCGGGTGGCCGCGACGCGGCAGAAGGCCGACGAACTCCTCGACCTCATGGGCCTGACGGATCAGGCCGGCAGGGTCGCCGCGGATCTTCCCTATGGCGATCAGCGGCGGCTGGAGATTGCGCGTGCGTTGGCGACCGGTCCGCAGCTGCTGCTGCTCGATGAGCCCGCAGCCGGGCTTGATTCCAAAGAGACCAAGGTGTTGGCAGCGCTGATTCGGACGATCCGTGACCGCTATGGCGTAACGGTGGTCGTTGTCGAGCACGACATGGACCTGATCATGGCGCTGTGCGAACGCATCCAGGTGCTGGCGACTGGCGAGGTGATCTGCGTCGGAACACCGGAGCAGGTACGCGAACACCCGAAAGTGCGGGAGGCGTATCTTGGCCACGCCTAAGCCCGTTCTGCTCAGCGTCGAGAACCTGGAGGTCAATTTCGGCGCGGTGCGTGCGCTGAAGGGCATTTCGCTCGACGTCCATGCCGGCGAGGTGGTGGCGCTGGTGGGGGCCAACGGCGCCGGCAAGAGCACGACCTTGCGCACCATTTCCGGCCTGTCGCGGCCGCGCGGCGGCAAGATCATCTTCGATGGCAAGCCGATTGGAGGTGTCGCTCCGTCGCGGATCGTAAGTCTGGGCATAGCACAGAGCCCGGAGGGCAGGCGCCTGTTCGGCGGCCTGACGGTGGCCGACAATCTGCGGCTGGGCGCCTGCACCCGCACCGACAAGGAGGCCGTCGTCAGAGACAGCGAGCGCATGTTCATGCTGTTCCCGATTCTCAAGCAGCGGCTGAAGCAGCTGGCCGGCACGCTGTCGGGCGGCGAACAGCAGCAGCTTGCTCTGGCGCGTGCGCTGATGGCGGCGCCGCGCCTGCTGCTGCTCGACGAGCCTTCGCTGGGCGTTGCGCCGCTGCTGGTGCGCCACATCTTCAGCGCGCTTGCCGAACTGAAGCGCCAGGGCATGACGATGCTGCTGGTGGAACAGAACATCACGCTCGCGCTGGACCTCGCCGACCGCGCCTATGTGCTGCGCACGGGTCAGGTGGCGCTGTCGGGCCGGTCCGCGGAACTGCGCGACAGCGAACGCGTGGCGCAGGCATATCTCGGGGCGGCAACATGACCCAGCTGGACTATATCCTGCAGCAGATCGTCAATGCGGTGAGCCTCGGCAGCCTCTACGCACTGGTGGCGGTCGGTCTGTCGATCGTCTTCGGCGTCCTCAAGCTGACCAATTTCGCGCATGGCGACGTGATGATGGTAGGCGCCTTCGGGGTTGCCTTGCTGGCAGGAGTCGGCGTTCCGTTCCCGGTCGCCGTGATCTGCGGCATCGCCGCGGCCGCCGTCGCGGGCTTCCTCATCGAACGCATCGCGTATCGCCCGATCCGCGACGCGCCCGACGTTGCGCGACTGCTGACGAGCCTCGCCGTCACCTACATCATCGAAAACGTCGGCATCCTGGTGTTCACCTCCTCGCCGCGCAATTTTCCACTTCCCGATATTCTCAACACCTCCTGGGAAATGTCGAACGGCGCCATCACCTTCACGAGCATCAATCTGCTGACCATCGCGCTGACCTTCGTGTCGCTGCTGCTCCTCGGCTGGTTCATCACGCGCACCACGACCGGGCTCGGCATGCGCGCCGCGGCCGAGGACATGTCGGCGGCACACCTTGTCGGACTCAACGTCAACCGGCTGATCATCGTCGCCTTCATCGTCGCATCCGCCTATGCCGGCCTCGCCGGCATTTTGTGGGCGGCACAGGCCGGCGTGGTGCAGCCGCAGATGGGCTTCACACCGCTCCTGAAGGCTTTCGTGGCGGCTATCATCGGCGGCTTCGGGTCGATCGCTGGCGCCCTGGTCGGCGGCTACATATTGGGCGCGCTGGAGATCTTCATCGTCGCATTCCTGCCGAGCAGCGTCTCGTCTTATCGCGACGCAATCGTCTTCGCTGTGCTGATCGCCTTTCTCCTGGTGCGCCCGGGCGGGCTGCTCCAGCCAAACCGGGAGATAAAGCTGTGAGCCGGGAAGTGTGGATCACACTCGTCGTCCTGGTCGTCCTTGTGGCGGGGGCAGCTGTCGCATTCGGTGCACCGCACGTGCTGAGCGACTATTTCGTCCGGATTATCCTGCTGATCGCGCTGAATGCAATCCTGGTGCTGGCGCTGTCGCTGAGCAACGGCTTTACGGGCGTGTTTTCGCTCGGTCATGTCGGCTTCATCGGCGCCGGCGCGTATATTTCGGGAATCCTGTCGATTCCGGTGCAGCAGAAGATGGCATTGCTGCCGCATCTGCCGACGTTTCTGCATGCTTTCAGCCTCCCCTTCCTGCCGGCGACGCTGATGGCGGGTCTTCTGACGGCACTGCTTGCCGTGGTCGTCGGTTATCCCTTGATGCGCCTGTCGGGCTATTTCGTTTCGGTGGCGACGATGGGATTCTTGATCATCGTCAACGTAGTGCTGATCAATGCATCGGATTTCACCCGAGGCGCCCGCACTTTTACCGGCGTGCCGCTGGAGACGACGTTGCCCTGGGTGATGGGTTGGCTCGCCATCACGGTGTTCGTGCTGGCGCGCCTGGTCTATTCGCCTTTCGGGCGCGCCATGAAGGCGGTGCGTGACGACACAATCGCGGCCAGCGCTGTCGGGATCGGCGTGTTGCGGACCAGACTGATCGCCTTTGTCATCGGGGCGTTCTTTTCAGGCGTCGGCGGGTCGCTCTACGCACATTATCTCGGCTCGTTTTCGCCGAACACCTTCTACTTCGCGCTGACGATGAGCCTGATCACAATGCTGGTGCTGGGCGGCATGGGCTCCCTGACCGGCGCGGTCGTCGGCGTCATCTGCGTTTCGCTGTTGTCGGAGGTCCTGCGCTCGGTCGAACGCGGCTTCACGATCGGCGATTTCGCGGTGCCGGCCCTGTTTGGCGCCAGCCAGATCGTGCTCGGCTTCATCTTCATTCTAGTCATGATCTTCCGGCCGAAGGGGATCATGGGGGACCGGGAACTTACGTTCGGATTAACCCAAAGATCGGCAACGGTGAACCAGACAGAGGAACGAAAACCATGATCAAACTCACTCGACGCGGCACCATCGGCCTGGGACTGGGCGCATTCTTCGCGCTTGCCTCGGCCAGCACGGCACTTGCTGCCGACACGATCAAGATCGGCTATCCGGCAAACCTGACCGGCATTCAGGCCTCGCTCGACGGCCCGATGCTGAATGGCGCCAAGCTGGCAGCGAGCGAAATCAACGCCGCCGGCGGCGTGCTCGGCCAGCAGATAAAACTGGTGATCTACGACTCCAAGAGCGATTCGACGACGATCTCGACCGTCGCCAGCCAGTTGATCGACAGCGACAAGGTCGTCGGCATCATCGGCTTCGCCGATTCCGACTCGGTGCTGGCCATCGGACCGCAGGTCCAGAAGGCGCATATCCCGTTCATCACGCCCGGCGCGACCTCGCCGAAATTGCCGAGCCAGCTCGGCAACGAGATCTTCCTCGCCGCCTTCGGCGACAACGTTCAGGCTGCGGTTGGCGCGGAATTTGCGCTGAACAAGCTGAACGGCAAGACCGCCTACCTGCTGACCGACATCGGCACCGAATACACAACGCTGCTGTCGGACTACTTCGTCACCGCCTACGAGCATGGCGGGGGCAAGATTTTGGAGCGCGACACCTACAAGATCGGCGACAAGACCTTTACCGCGCAGATCGCCAAACTGAAGGCGCTGTCGCCGCAGCCCGACTTCGTCTATGCCTCGTCGAATGCCGAGGAAATCGGCTTGATCTTGAAGCAGATGCGCCAGGCCGGCATCAACCTGCCGGTGGTCGGCGGCGACGGCTACGACACGCCCTTGCTGATCCAGGTCGGCGGCGACGCGGCCAAGGACACCTACTTCACCACCCACGCCTATATCGGCGAGGGCGCCACCCCGAAGGTGCAGGCCTTCATTGATGCCTACACCAAGTCGGCCGGTAATGCCCCGGAGAACGCGTTCGCTGCGCTCGGCTACGACTCGGTCAAGCTGATGGCCGACGCGATCAAGCGTGCCGGCGCGCCGGATCCGGCCAAGATCCGCGACGCGCTGGCCGCTACGTCCGGGCTCGACGGCGTGACCGGAACGATCACCTACCGCCCGGGCATTTCGGTGCCGGACAAATCG
The DNA here is from genome assembly GCF_004023165.1 of Mesorhizobium sp. M7A.F.Ca.MR.176.00.0.0. Lineage (NCBI taxonomy): Bacteria > Pseudomonadati > Pseudomonadota > Alphaproteobacteria > Hyphomicrobiales > Phyllobacteriaceae > Mesorhizobium > Mesorhizobium sp. M7A.F.Ca.MR.176.00.0.0. The sequence goes on from NZ_RZTC01000079.1 coordinate 14,633, forward strand.
GTCTCGGTCATCGGTGTCAAGGACGGCAAGCTTGTCCTGGCAAGTGAAGCGGCACCGACCTTCGTCGCGGAGCCGTGATCTTGTCCACTCCGGGTTCCCTTTGGGACATCTACAGGTCGCGGCTCTCCGCCGCGACCTTCACCGACCTGACGCATGCGTTTCATCCGGGCCAGCCGCATTTCCCGGCCTTCCCGGACGAGGAGCGCCGTGCGTTGCTCGATTTTTCGAAGGGCGACGCCTTCCAGGTCCACCACTACGCCTTCGTCGGACAGTGGGGCACCCATGTCGATCCGCCGGTGCACTTCATCGACGGCGGCCGCTCGATCGACCAACTCCCGGTGGCGGAGATGCTTCTGCCGTTGGTCATCCTCGACATCAGCGACAGGGTCGCCGCCGATCCCGACGCGACGCCGACGCTCGACGACATTTCCGCCTGGGAGACACGGAACGGCCGTATCCCCGAAAAGTGTTTTGTCGCACTTCGCACCGGGTGGTGGCCGCGCTGGCCAGACCCCGAGAAATTTCAGAACAAGTCGGCCGACGGTATCTCGCATGCGCCGGGCTGGTCGAAGCCGGTGCTGGAGGAACTTTTGGAACGCCGCGGCGTCACTGCGATCGGGCACGAGGGCATGGACACCGATCCCGGCCGCGCCACTTCGGCAGGCGACGGAAGCCTGGAATATTATGTGCTGTCCCGCGACTGCTGGCAGATCGAGCTCTTGGCCAATCTCGACAAGGTGCCTGAAGCCGGCGCGTTGATAATGGCAAGCTGGCCAAAGCCAAAGGCCGGATCTGGCTTCCCGGCTCGCGCTGTCGCCATCCATGAAGCGGCCGGCTGAACGCCTGAAACCGCAGCTGGCGGCGGTCTAGGGACCGTCGCACAACGTTCATCAGACACGGAATTCAGACATGGATATAAACACAGTCCGCGATGCTTTTCCGGCGATGGCGAAAGATGCCGCGCCGACGAAGCGGATTTTCTTTGACAATCCCGCGGGAACCCAGATGGCGAGCCGATCGATCGAGCGTATGACGCGCGCCATGATCGAGACCAACGCCAATCTTGGTGGCTATTTCGAAACCTCACTCGCAGCCCAGGCGATGGTCGACGACGCGCATCAGGCGATGGCCGATTTCTTCAACGCCACGGATCGGCGTGAGGTGGTGTTCGGCCAGAACATGACGACTTTGACTTTCGCCGTCTCGCGCGCCATCGGCCGCGATCTGAACGCCGGCGACGCCATCGTGTTGACGCGCATGGATCATGACGCCAACGTCGCACCCTGGCTGATGCTGGCGGAGGATCGCGGGCTTGAGGTGCGCTGGATCGACCTTGATCCAAAAACGTTCGAACTCGACCTGTCGACGCTGGAGGCGACTATCGACGAGGACGTCAAGCTGGTCGCCGTCGGCTATGCCAGCAACGTTACCGGCACGATTAACGACGTGAAGCGGATCGCGCACTGCGCACGCGCGGTCGGGGCGCTGAGCTATATAGACGCCGTGCAGTTCGCGCCGCATGGGGTGATCGACGTCCAGGAGATTGGCTGTGATTTCCTGGTTTGCTCGGCGTACAAATTTTTCGGGCCGCATCAAGGCGTGTTATGGGGCCGGTTCGATCTGCTGCAGGCGCTGACCGCCTATAAGGTGCGCGCGGCTTCGAACACGCCACCTGGAAAATTCGAGACGGGGACGACAAGCCGCGAGGCGCTTGCTGGGGTGCTTGGCGCCGTCGAGCACTATGCCTGGCTCGGACAGTCCTTCGGCAACGTTCACCCGCAGGCGACGCGGCGGGAGCGCATCGTCGCCGGCATTGAAGTCGCCGACCGTTATGAGCGTGTCCTGACAGCACGGTTGATTGCCGGATTGTCCAGAATTGATGGCGTCTTGATCCAGGGTATATCAGATGTGGCGGCGCTGGCGCGTCGGGTGCCGACCGTGTCGATCACTGTCGACGGGACCGATCCCGCCGACATCGCCAAGGCAATGGCAAAGGAAGGCATCTATCTCTGGCACGGCCACAATTACGGTTTGGAGCCAATTAAGCGGCTGGGGCTTGCGGACCGCAACGGCGTCGTCCGTATCGGGTTGGCCCATTATAACACCGAGGCGGAAGTCGATTTCCTGTTGGCGAAGCTGGCGGACTGGATGAAGACGCGAACCTGACATGCGCGACAAAAACGGAACCCCGAGGATCGGCGTCAAGCTGCGCCATGCCAGACAGGTGCTTGGCCTCAGCCTGGAAGAGCTCGGCGCTCGCATCGGGCTGACAGAGGGTTATCTCTCGAAGATCGAAAACGACCGCGCGACGCCGTCGATGGCGGCTCTGCACCGGCTGGTGCAGGCGCTGGGCATCAACATGAACGCAATGTTCGGCACGCTGCAGCACAATGCCTCGGAAGTGTTCGTTTTGCGGCACAACGAGCGTCCGCACATGGAGACGGGACATCGGCGTTCGGGCAACCATGTCGTGCTCGAGCAATTGGTCCCATCCGGTCCGGAATATCTGCTGCAGATCAATGTCCACGTGATCGAGGCCGGCGGCGGCAGCCCCGAATTGATCAGCCATAAGGGACAGGAATTCGGCTACGTGCTCGAAGGTTCGGTCGAGTTGCTGGTCGAGGCGAACGTGGTGGCGCTAGAGGCAGGCGACGCGTTCTATTTCAACTCCGAACTCGGCCACGGCTACCGCAATATTGGTTCGACCACGGTCCGTATCCTCTGGGTCAACACGCCGCCGACATTCTGACCGCCTCCATCGCGGTGCCGGATTTCGAGGCAGCTCCGAAGGCGTTGTTCAATGAGCCAACGCCCACAGGACACAGCCGCCGGGTCCAATCGTCCTGTTTCAATGCCCAAACGCAAAAGTCGGCGCGATCCGATCCCGCCGCAGCCAGCGCGCCAGAAGCAGCGCGGCCACCACGGCCAGCCCCGTCGACAGGCCGATCCAGATGCCGACGCCATGCAGGCCGAAATGGAAGGCGAGCAGCACGCCGAGCGGCAGGCCGACGCCCCAATAGCCGATCGCGGCATAGATCATCGGCACCTTGGTGTCGTGCAGGCCGCGCAGCATGCCGGCGGCCACCGCCTGGGCGCCGTCGAAGACCTGGAACAGCGCCGCGAAGACGAGGAACGACACGGCAAGTTCGATCACCCTGGCATTGGCCGGATTGCCCAGATCGATGAAGGCGCTGATCAGCGGATGCGGCCACAGGATCATCACCAGCCCCATCAGCGCCATGAACGAGACACCGATGACGAAAGCGGTCCAGCCGGCGCGCGAAACGCCTTCCGGATTACCGGCGCCATGCGCAAGCCCGACGCGCACCGTCACCGCCTGGTTGAGGCCAAGCGGCACCATGAAGGAGATCGAGGCGATCTGGATGGCGATCGCGTGCGCGGCCAGCGAATCCGCGTCGATCAGGCCCATCAGCAGGGCCGCCGCATTGAAGATCGTCACCTCGAAGGCGAGAATGCCGGCGATCGGCAGGCCGAGCCGCAGCAGACCCTTGAAGCGCGGCCAGTCGGACCGCCAGAAGCGCCCGAACAGATGGTAGCGGCGGAACTTCTTCTCCAGCATCACCACGGCAGCCATGCCGATGAACATCAGCGTTGAGGACAGCGAGGTGGCAAGGCCCGACCCGGCAATGCCCATTGCCGGCACGCCGAGATTGCCGAACATGAACACCCAGTTGAAGAAGACGTTGCAGGCGACGGCGACGAAGACGATGACCAGCGCCCAGCCCGGCCGTTCCAGCGCCGAGATGAACGAGCGCAGCACGATATAGCCGTAGAACGGCAGCACCGCCCATTCGAGCCAGCGCAGATAGATGCCGGCCTGACGGGCGAGCGCCGGGTCCTGGCCCATGGCCAATAGAATGCCCTCGCCGTGCCAAAGCACGAGCCAGATCGGGATCGAGATCAGGATCGCCAGCCACAGGCCCTGGCGCACGGTGCGGCGCAGGTCGCGCACCGAATAGCGGCGGCGGCCGAGCTCGGTGGCGATCATCGGCGAGGTCGCCAGCATCAGGCCGAGGCCGAAGATCAGCGGCATGAAATAAAGGTTGGCGCCAAGCGCGCCGCTGGCCAGCGTATCCGGCCCCAGACGACCCATCATCATGACGTCGGTGGCAGTCATTGCGGTCTGGCCGAGATTGGTCAGCACCATCGGCCAGGCAAGCGCCAGCGTCGCCCTGATTTCCTGACGCCAAAGATTTTCCGGCGCGCGAGCGCCGGCTTCGATCGCAGACATTGTTCCGCTCTTTCCAGCTACGGCACGTCGGCCAGAGCCGGAAGCCGCATGTCAAACGGCAAAACCTTCGGTTTCGCGGCGTTTGCGTCAGCTTCTGGACGAAACGCGACATGAAGGCAAGAGAGGAGGGACGGGAACGGATTGAGCCAGCGACCGGCCCCGATGCTCTAGCGGATCGCGTCCAGCATCCGCCGCTGGCGGTGCATCTCGAGGAAAACCTTGTAGTCGCGCTCGAAACGCCCTGATGATTTCGGGTTCGACGGGCGCGTCCGGCCGCCTTGCTGCATGGCAAGACAGGCCGCGTTGAGGTCGGGAAACAGCCCGGCAGCGGTGGCGGCGATCATGCCGGTGCCGAGCAGCACCGCCTCGTCGGCCAGCGGCTCGATCACCGTGCAGCCGGTGGCGTCGGCATAGAGCTCCATCAGCAGCGGGTTCTTGGTATGGCCGCCGGTGACGTGCAGCGTGTCGATCAGATAACCGTTCTCGTTCAGCGCCTCCAGCACGTGGCGCACGCCGAGCGCGATGCCGACGGCGGTGCGCCAGTAGAGCTTGCACAGGCTGTCGAAGGAGGAGTCCAGCGTCAGCCCGCTGACGACGCCGACGGCATGCGGATCGGCGAGCGGTGAGCGGTTGCCGTGAAAGTCGGGCAGCACATGCAGCCTTGCGGCGAGGTTGTCGCCCTCGGTGGCGCGCAGCTCGGCGACACGCCTGGCGATCTTCGCATGCATGGCGGCATCCGGCTCGCCGCCGGCGCCGTGCCAGCGGATGATGTGGTCGAGCAGGGCGCCGGTCGCCGACTGGCCGCCTTCCGACAGCCACAGCCTGGGCAGCGCCGCGCCGTAGTATGGCCCCCAGACGCCGGCGAAAGGCTGCGGATCGGGCGACATCGCCATCACGCAGCTCGATGTGCCGGCGATCAGCGCCAAATGCCGGCCGATGTCCTGTTCGTCGCCGGCAAAGCCGCCGAGCACGCCAAGCGCGCCGGCATAGGCATCGATGACCCCGGCGCCGACCCGGCATTTCTCGCTCAGCCCAAGTTCGGCCGCCGCTTGCGCCGTCAATCGACCGATATCGGCGCCGACCGGGCTGGCTTTTTCCGGCAGGCTGCCGTGCTCGAAAAGATCGTCGAGGCCGACGAGTTCGAAGAAATCGCGCCGCCATCCCGTGTCCTCATGCGCCAGATAGGTCCATTTGGCGGTCAGCGTGCATTGTGAGCGGGCCAGCGAGCCCGTCGCTTGCCAGGTCAGGAAATCGGTGAGATCGAATAAATAGCCGGCTTCATTCCACGTCCGCGGCAAATTGCGCTTCAGCCACATCAGCTTCGGCGTCGCCATTTCCGGTGACATGACGCCGCCGATGTAATTCAGCACGGCGTGGCCGCTTGCCGTGCATTCGTCGGCCTCGGCAATGGCGCGGTGGTCGAGCCAGACGATGGTGTCCCAGCGCTTGTCGCCCGTGGTTGAGACGCTGAGCTGGCCGCCTTGCCGGTCGCGCACCACCAGCGAACAGGTGGCATCGAAGGAGATGCCGACAATGTCCTCAGGCTCGACACCGGCTTTTTCGCGGGCAGCGCGCACGGCGGTGCAGACGGCCGACCAGATATCGCGCGAATCATGCTCGGCGTGATCGGGCTTCGGCTGGTTCATGGCGATCGGCCGCTCGGCGCGGCCGAGCAAGGTGCCTGTGGTGTCGAGAATGCCCGCGCGAGCGCTCCCGGTGCCGACATCGACCGCGCAAACGAACTGTTTCGTCAAGATGCTCTGTCTCTCGCTCCCAGGCCTGCAATCAGATCGGGCAATTGCAGCATGTCAGCGAATATAAAGTCCGGCTCACTCGACGCAAGCCGCGCTTTCAAGGTCGGGTTGCCGGCATGCGAGCCGCCGGTGAAGGCAAACACGCGCATCCCCGCCGCGCGCGCAGCAATGATGCCGGCCGGGCTGTCCTCGACGACGAGACATTTGCGCGGATGGGCCCGCATGCTGGCGGCGGCATGCAGGAACAGATCCGGCGCCGGCTTTCCCTTGGCCACCATGGTGGCACTGAACAGATGCGGTTCCATCAGCCCAAGCAATCCGGTGACGTCGAGCGCGTAGCGGATGCGGTCGAGCGTGCCTGAGGACGCGACACAGAACGGCAGCCCAAGCTTCGGCAGCATCTTCTTGACGCCGGCGATCGGCTTCAGCTCCTCGCGGAATTTGCGCATCAGTTCGACGCGCATCTCGGTCAGGTGCAGGTCTGTGATATCGAGCCCGAAGTCGCGGCCGAGGATCTCGCGCACGCTTTTCATGCTCCTGCCGAGGAAATGCTCGTAGGCGGCATCCTCACTGACGCTGCCGCCGGCGACTTTGACCATGCCGAGCAGCGCCGAGACGGAGAGCGCCTCGCTGTCGACCAGCACGCCATCGCAGTCGAAGATGACCAGTTCAGGCGTCATGGCCGAGAATGGCTCTCAGAGCTTGCCGGCGAGGTAGCGCGTCAGCGTCGCGCGTGCGCCGTTCGCCCACAGCACGTTGAGCGCATGGGCGAAGGCCTCGACAAACGCCGTTGCGCGACCGACATCGCCATAGATGTCCTCCATGGCGAGCCAGGCGGCGGGAGCATCCTTTGCCGCCTTTGCCGTCGCCTGCAGCCGGTCCCAGCTCGGGTCGTTGGGCTCGATGACGGCGCCGCTGTCGGTGGTGCCGAAGCAGTAGCGGCACCACAATGCCGATTCCAGCGCCAGGCCGGCGACGCTCTTTCCGGCCTTCAGCCGGTCGGAGATGGTCGGGATGATGAATTTCGGCTGGCGGTTGGAGCCGTCGAGGCAGAGCCGGCGCACCGTGTCGCCGATCTTGGGATTGGAAAAGCGGCTCTCGATGAGCTGGTAATAATCTTCTAGGACCGTGTCCGGCACCGGCGGCACCGTCGGGATGATTTCGTCCCGTTCGAGCTTGGCCAGGAAACCGCTCACCAGTGGCTCCTGCATCGCCTCATGGACGAAATGGATGTCCATCAGGCCGGCCGGATAGGCAATCGTCGCGTGGCCGCCATTGAGGATGCGGATCTTCATCAATTCATAGGGCGCAACGTCTTTGACGAACTGCACGCCGACCTTTTCCAGTGGCGGCCGGCCGCCGGTGAAATGGTCCTCCAGCACCCATTGCCGGAACGGCTCGCAGAATACCGGCCAATTGTCCTCGAGGCCAAAATCCTTGGCCAGGATGCCGCGTTCGCGGTCCGTGGTGGCCGGCGTGATGCGATCGACCATGCCGTTCGGGAAGGCGACATGCTCGCTGGCCCAGTTCGCCAGATCCTCGTCGATCAAACGGGCCAGGCCGATGACGCCGTCCGAGGTGACATGGCCGTTGTGGGGAATGTTGTCGCACGACATGACCGTGAACGGCACGGTGCCTTCATCGCGCCGCCGCACCAGCCCGGCAAGGATGATGCCGAACACCGTCTTCGGTGTCGCGCCGGGCTGCGCATCGGCGACGATGTCGGGGTGGGTCGGGTTGAACACGCCGGATGCCGGATCGATGAAATAACCGCCCTCGGTGATGGTCAGCGAAACGATCTTGATCGCCGGGTCGGCCAGCCGTTCGATGATGCCGGCCGCATCGCCGGGCATCAGGAAGTCGATCATGGCGCCGGTGACCCGGGCGCTCATATGGCCGCTGTCCTGCTCGACCACCGTGGTCAGCCAGTCCTGCTCTTCCAGTTTGCCGCGGCCGATCTTTTCACCGTCGAACACGCCGGCGCCGATCAGTGCCCAGTCATGGCCGATGCCCGAATTGAACAGATCGTCGAGATAGACGGCCTGATGCGAGCGATGGAAATTGCCGACGCCGAAATGCACGATGCCGGCCTTCAATGTCGCGCGGTCATAGTTCGGCCCGGCGACCTCAGCGGGCAGTTTGGAGAGGTTTGAGGACGAGAGTTTCACGGTCATCTGTTTTACCCTTTGGCCGGATCTAGGCCTTCGTTACGCTCCTCTCCCGGTCGGGGAGAGGATAAGGGGTGGCACTGGCTACGCGCCCGCTGATGTCGGCCTCTGCTCCCCGCGGAGGGACGAGGAGCAGAGGCCGTCCCCCGCCTCAACTCATCCACTGGCCGCCGTCGACATTGTAGGTCTGGGCGACGATGTATTCGGCGTCGCTGCTGGCGAGAAAAACCGCCATGCCGGTGAGGTCCTGCGCCGTGCCCATGCGGCCATACGGCACTGTCTCGCCGACCAGCTTCTTCTTCTCGCCCTTCGGCCGGTTCTCATATTTGGCGAACAGCGAATCGACGTGATCCCAGTGCTCGCCGTCGACGACGCCAGGGGCAATCGCGTTGACGTTGATGCGGTGCTTGATCAGGTCGAGCCCCGCTGACTGTGTCAGCGAAATGACGGCGGCTTTGGTGGCGCAATAGACGCCGACCAGCGCCTCGCCGCGTCGCCCGGCCTGGCTTGCCATGTTGATGATCCTGCCGCCCCGGCCAGCCGCGATCATCGAGCGGGCGGCTGCCTGCAGCATGAACAGCGTGCCAGCGACATTGACGGAAAACAATTTATCGTAGCTTGCCTTGGTGATCTCGACGATCGGTGCCAGATCGAAAAGAGCGGCGTTGTTGATCAGGATATCGAGGCCGCCGGTCTTCGTCTCGACGGCTTTCACCGCCGCCTCGATGGAGGCGAGGTCGGTGACGTCGAGCTTGACCGCATAGGCCCTGCCGCCGATCTCGGCGGCCGTCTTCTGCGCCGCCTCGAGATTGATGTCGGCTATGGCGACGGTGGCGCCTTCGCCGGCATAGGCTTCGGCGAAGGCTCTGCCGATGCCGCGGGCCGAACCTGTGATCAGCGCGGATTTGCCGGCCAGCCGCATGTTCAGATTGCCTTCCCGTCGGCGCCGAAGCGATGCAGCTTGGCCTTGTCGGGCGTTAGATAGATGGTGTCGCCATGATGGACGCCGAGTTCGCCGTCGGCGCGCACCGTCAGCGGACCGACGCCATCGGCCTGGACATGCAGGAAGGTGTCGGAGCCGAGATGCTCGGCGACGCCGACGACCGCCTTCCATTCGCCCGCCGTGGTCGAGATCTCCAGGTGTTCGGGACGGATGCCGATGGTCTTGGCGCCGTTTTTGGCAGCCGGCGCGCCTTCGATCAGGTTCATCTTCGGCGAGCCGATGAAGCCGGCGACGAACAGGTTCTTCGGCGTCTTGTAGAGCTCCATCGGCGAGCCGACCTGCTCGATGTTGCCGGCGTTCAGCACGACGATCTTGTCGGCCATGGTCATGGCTTCGACCTGGTCATGGGTAACGTAGATCATGGTCGTCTTGAGCTGATGGTGCAGCTCGCTGATCTCCAGCCGCATGGTGCCGCGCAGTGCCGCATCGAGATTGGACAGCGGTTCGTCGAACAGGAAGGCGGTCGGCTGACGCACGATGGCGCGGCCGATGGCGACGCGCTGGCGCTGGCCGCCGGAAAGCTGGCCGGGCCGGCGTTCGAGATAGTTCGTCAGGTTGAGCACGCGCGCCGCGTCTCCCACCTTCTTGTCGATCGTCGCCTTGTCCTCGCCGGCCATCTTCAGCGGGAAGCCGATGTTCTTGGCCACCGTCATGTGCGGATAGAGCGCGTAGGACTGGAACACCATGGCGAGCTTGCGCTTGGCCGGTGCCTCGCCGGTGACGTCGCGGCCGTCGATGTTGATGGAGCCGCCGCTGGTGTCCTCGAGCCCGGCGATCAGCCGCAGCAGCGTTGACTTGCCGCAACCCGACGGGCCGACGAAGACGACGAACTCGCCATTCTCGATCACCAGGTCGAGACCGGGGATGATGGACGTCGCTCCGAAGGATTTGGAGACGTTCTTGAGCGTGATATTTCCCATGATTTCCTCCCCGAGGGGTTATTTCTGCCGATTGCTTCGGGCAATTCCGTTACTTCACCGCACCACCAACTATTTGACCGCACCAAATGTCAGGCCGCGCACCAGCTGCTTCTGGCTGAACCAGCCCATGATCAGGATCGGCGCGATGGCCAGTGTCGAGGCGGCCGAAAGCTTGGCCCAGAACAGGCCTTGCGGGCTGGAGAACGAGCTGATGAAGGCGGTCAGCGGTGCTGCTTCCGTCGTCGTCAGCCGGATCGTCCAGAATGCCTCGTTCCAGGCCAGGATGATGTTGAGCAGCATCGTCGAAGCGATGCCCGGCACCGCCATCGGCGTCAGCACATAGACGATCTCGTTCCACAGCGACGCGCCGTCCATGCGCGCCGCTTCCAGGATCTCGCCCGGTATTTCGCGGAAATAGGTGTAGAGCATCCACACCACGATCGGCAGGTTGATCAGCATCAGCATGATCATCAGGCCGATGCGGCTGTCGAGCAGTCCTGTATCGCGGAAGATCAGGTAGATCGGGAACAGCACCGCGACCGCGGGCATCATCTTGGTGGACAGCATCCACATCAAGATGTCCTTGGTCCGCTTGGTCGGCGAGAAGGCCATCGACCATGCCGCCGGTATGGCGACGAGCAGGGCCAGGATGGTCGAGCCGACCGAGAGCAGCACCGAGTTGAAGAAGAACTTGAAGTAGCCGCTCTGCGCCTGGACCTCGGCATAGCTCTCGAACGTTCCCGACGGGATGATGCTGAAGCCCTGGATGGCTTCCTGCTCCGACTTGAACGAGGTGATGATCGTGTAGAGGATCGGGAAGAAGATCAGCAGGGCGACGATCCAGGCGGCAACTGTCGCAATCGTCTTGTGCTGGGTGGTGACTGAGCGTGCCATCGTAGCCTCCCTTACTTGTCCAGGTTCTTGCCGACGGCGCGCATGGCGAAGAAGGCAACGATGTTGGCGAGAATGACGGCGATCACACCGCCGGCGGATGCCTGGCCGATTTTGAACTCCAGCAACGCCTTCTGGTAGACGAGGAAGGGCAGGTTGGTGGAGGCGTATCCCGGGCCGCCATTGGTGGTGACGAGGATCTCGGCATAGACGGAGAGAAGGAAGATCGTCTGGATCAGGATGACGACCGTGATGGCGCGCGACATGTGCGGCAGCGTCAGATAGATGAAGCGGCTGATGAAGCCGGCGCCGTCCATCTCGGCGGCTTCCTTCTGCTCGCCGTCGAGCGACTGCAGCGCGGTCAAGAGAATGAGCGTGGCGAAAGGCAGCCATTGCCAGGCGACGATGATGATGATCGCCAGCATCGGATGCTGCCCGAACCAGTCGATCGGCTGGGCCCCGAAGAAGCGCGCTATGTCGGCGAACACCCCATATTGCGGGTGCATGATCATGTTCTTCCACACCAATGCGGCCACCGGCGGCATGACGAAGAACGGCGAAATGACCAGGATGCGCACGACGCCCTGGCCCCACATCGGCTGATCGATCAGCAGCGCCAGAAGGATACCGCCGATCACCGTGATCAGGAGCACGCTGACCACCAGGGTGAGCGTGTTGAGGATCGATTGCAGGAAGGCCGGGTTGGAATAGAACAGCGCGTAATTCGAGAAGCCGACAAAGCCGTCGCGGACCGGATTGAGCGGGTTGTATTGCTGGAAAGAGAACCAGATGGTGATGACCAGCGGCACAATCATCCAGACGAACAGCAGCACCACGGATGGCGCCATCATGAAACGGGCAAGCGAACGGGTCTGCTGAGTAGCCATGACGGTCACCCTTCACTGGTCAGACGGAATTTTCAAAAGGCGTTAAAGGCGGCCGCCCGAACTGGGAACTCGGGCGGCCGTTGCCGGTCAAGGAGGCGACCGGCAGTCGGCACCGGGAGGAGCCTTACTTGATGTATCCGCCTTCGGTCATTGCCGCGGTGGCAGCGTCCTGGGCCTGCTTCAGCGCGTCGTCGACGCTCGACTGGCCGGCAAGAGCCGCCGAGAAGAGCTGGCCGACCGTGGTGCCAAGACCCTGGAACTCAGGGATGGCGACGAACTGTACGCCGACATAGGGCACCGGCTTGACGGTCGGATGCGTCGGGTCGGCGGCGTTGATGGAGTCCAGCGTCATCTTGGCGAACGGAGCCGCCTTCTGGTACTCGGCGTTGGCATAGAGCGAGGAGCGCGTGCCCGGAGGAACGTTGGCCCAGCCTTCCTTCGAAGCGACCAGTTCGGCGTAGTGCTTGCTGGTCGCCCAGGAGACGAACTTCTGGGCGGCATCGGCCTTCTGCGTGCCGGCGGGGATCGCCAGCGACCATGCCCACAGCCAATTGCCGCGCTTGCCCAGGCCATTGTCGGGTGCCAGCGCATATCCAACCTTGTCGGCGACCTGCGATGCCTTGGGATCGGATACGAAGGACGCAGCGACGGTGGCGTCGATCCACATGCCGCACTTGCCCTGCTGGAACAGCGCCAGGTTTTCGTTGAAGCCGTTGGAGGACGCACCCTCGGGGCCGTCGGCCTTCATCAGGTCGACATAGAACTGCAGCGTGTTCTTCCATTCCGGCTGATCGAACTGCGGCTTCCAGTTCTCGTCGAACCAGCGGGCGCCGAAGGAGTTCGACATGGCGGTCAGGAAGGCCATGTTCTCGCCCCAGCCGGCCTTGCCGCGCAGGCAGACACCGTTCACGCCATTCGCGCGGTCGGTCATCTTGTCGGCGGCCTGCTTGATGAAGTCCCAGGTCGGCGCGTCGGGCATCTTCAGTCCGGCCTTCTCCATCAGGTCCTTGCGGTACATGACGAAGGAGCTTTCGCCGTAGAAGGGCGCGGCATAGAGCTTGCCGTCGACCGAAAGGCCGCCGGCGATGGCGGGGATGATGTCCTTGGCGTCATAGTCGTCGCCGAGCTTGTCGAGCGGCAGCAGCCAGCTCTGCTTGGCCCAGATCGGAACCTCGTAGGTACCGATGGTCATCACGTCGTACTGGCCGCCCTTGGTGGCGATGTCGGTGGTGACGCGCTCGCGCAGCACGTTTTCTTCGAGCGTGACCCAGTTGAGCTGGATGTCCGGGTTCGCCTTGGTGAAGTCGTCGGTCAGCTTTTGCATGCGGACCATATCGCCATTGTTGACGGTGGCGATGGTGATGGATTCGGCGTGTGCGGCGAACGCAAGCGTGCTGGCCGACAACAAGCCCAGGGTGAGCGTGCGAAGTTTCATCAAATTCCTCCCTTGAACCAAGATGAGCATTTGCCTTGGCTTTGGGCAATTACTCACTTGGCGTGAATTATGTCAAGTCGGATTCGATGCTGCAGCGCAGCACCCGGGCGACACCGCAGGCCGGGACGAGCGGAAATTGCCAGGGCGAGAATCATCCCGGCCGGATACAGTGAGGCAGCAGCGGATAGATCTGCGAAAACCAGGTGCAGCCCGAAAGCTTGCCGGTCAGCCGGCGATCTCGGCCAGCAGCCAGTCGCGGAAGGCACGGATCTTCGGCACGTTGCGGCGCGCTTCGGGGTAGACCAGCCAATAGGCATGGCCGTCGTCGCCAACAAGATCGAAAGGCTGGATCAGGCGCCCGTCGGCAAGTTCCGCCTTGAACAGCGCCCTGGTCAGGACCGCGACGCCATGACCGGCGATCGCCGCATTGGCCTCATAGGCCTGCGCGCCCATGCTGCTGCCGGGCCGCTTGGCAAGATCGTGCGAATGCACGCCGGAAGCCTCGAACCATTGCGTCCACCAGATGTCGCCGGGATCGAGGATCGGCAGCCGCAACAGGTCCGCCGGTTCCCTGACGCCGCCGATGCTTGCCGCGAGCTTCGGGCTCAGCATCGGGGTGAAGTCGGCATCGAGCAGCTTGTAGGCTTCCAGCCCCGGCCATTTGCCGCCGCCCGACCGGATGGCGAGGTCGACATCCTCGCGGGCGAAATCCGTCAGCCGGCTCGACGTTTCGAGCCGCACGGCAAGGGAGGGATGAGCGATCTGGAAAGAGCCCAGATGGTGCGCCAGCCAGTTCGAGGCAAAGGTCAGCACCGTCGTGACGCACAGCAATCCATCGGCGCCGCCACGCGCCGCCGCATAGGCCTGGCCGAGAATGGCAAAGGCCTCGCTGACCGCCGGCGCGAGGCGCTGTCCGGCCTCGGTGAGTGCGATCTGGCGCGGCCGGCGCAGGAACAGCGGTGCGCCGACCCGTTCCTCCAGCACCTTGATCTGATAGCTGACCGCTGCCTGCGTCATGGCGAGTTCGCCGGCGGCCTTGGTGAAGGAAAGATGCCGCGCCACCGCTTCGAACACCCGGATCGCCTGCAGCGGCGGAAGCTGTGAAACCTGCCGAGAGCTCAGGTCCGGCATAAAGCCTCCTTATGGGTCCTTATCGACGTTCGATTGGCAAAGACTGCCGTCAAGACCGACATTCCCAGTCAACCCGTCATTCGGGTTCAGGATAGCGAAGGTTGACGATCATGACTATGGCGCAGCAAAAATGCAGTCCCGCTCCGGATCACCGCTGGATTTCGTGGCTGACAGACGGATTCGGCTGGTTCGCGGGCAAGAAACGGGCACATCTCGACATCAGGGACCTGTCGCCGCATCTGCAGCGCGATCTCGGTTTTCTCGATGGCAACGACCCTTTCGGGCGGCACAGCTAGCGCGGTTGGTTTTATCGCAAATCAGGTGTGGTTCCGGTCAGATGTTGGCCAGCAGGGCGGCGGCGGTCCGTTCATCGGTGATGAGGCCGTTGATCAACCGCCGGTTCGCGGCCGCCAGAATGCCTGGCAGCTTTCGTTCGCCCATGGCCAGTGCGATGACCAGCGATTTCTCGCGTGACGGAAGCGACGCCGACGACACCCGGTCGTTGGTGATGCCCTCGATCATGCGGCCCTCCCTGTCGAACACCCAGCCGACGATCTCGGCGATGCCGCCGGCCTTCTGCAGCGCCTTCAATTCGCTCTCCGAAATGAAGCCGTCTTCGTAGAGCGGCGCCTTGGGGCCGAGGTCGCCGATGCCGATGAAGGTGACGTCGGCCTCGGCGGCAAGCGCAAGCGTCGGCTGGATCATCGGCTGGTTGAGCAGCATCTCGCGCTCCTCCGGCGACGAGGCGATGACCGGCAGCGGCATCGGGAAGGAGCGCGCCTTGACCCTATCGGCCATGGTGAAGATGACGTTGTAGAAGGCGGCCGAGCCGTCCGGCGAGATGTTGCCGGTCAACGACACCACCTTGTGCTGCGGGCATTCCATTGGCGGCAGCTGCTCGATCGCCGCCTTCAGCGTGCGCCCGGTGCCGATCGCCATGACGATCGGGGTCGGTGACCGCAGCCGCCGCTCGATCTCGGCGGCAGCCGCCTCGGCGATGCCGATCGTGGTCGAGGACGAATTGGGGTCGCTCGGCACCACCTCGACCAGATCGAGCGCAAAGCGCGATCTCAGCCGTGCCGCCAGATCGAGGCAGTTGGCGATCGGATGGTCGACGCGAACCTTGATCAAGCCCTCCGACACCGCCAGCGATACCAGCCGCTGCGCCGTTTGCCGCGAAATGCCGAGCGTCGAAGCGATCTGGTCCTGTGTGTTGCCGGCAACATAATAAAGCCAGCCGGCGCGCGCCGCATCGTCCAGCCTGTTGCTGCCACCATCCTGCCGGCTATTCAAGGTCCTGCCTCCCGAGACCGCCGGTCATGAGAGCGGCCCATGCCCACTTTCGCAGGGAACGGCCTGCTGCGCAATTGTCAATCTCGGGAGCAATTGCTTGCTGTTTCCCGGCGTAGGCACGGCCCGGGTTTTTTTCTCCCACGATGCCCTGCGTCGCCAAAGAGACTTGGCGGCGGTCCCGACAGACGGCAGGTTCTTGCGCTCCGAAGGTTTATCTCCCAGCCCAAACCCTTTAAGGGATGGCAAAAAGGAGCCTCGCATGACGCCGAAAGCGGTTTTCTGGGACATGGACGGCACGCTGGTCGACAGTGAGCCGCTGCACGAAGCAGCCCTGGTGGCGGCGATGCGCAATGTCGGCCTTGTCCCGCCGGACGATCTGCATGAGCGCGTGCTCGGCGTCGCCGCCTGGCCGGTCTACGAGATGATGCGCGACGAGTTCGGCCTGGACCTGCCTTTCGACGACTGGATCGTGCGCAAATACGAGCATTATCTGCCGCTGGTGGAGAGCTTGAAGCCGCGCCCCGGCGCGATCGAGATCTTCAACGAGCTGCGTGCAAGAGGCATCCAGCAGGCCGTGGTCTCGAATTCGGACCGGATGATCGTCGACGCCAATCTGAGCATGGTCGGCCTGATCTACCCCGGCATGAAGACGATCAGCCGCAACGATGTGCGCGAAGGCAAGCCGCATGCCGAGCCGTTCCTGCGCGCCGCCTATCTGGCCGATGTCGACCCTGCGCACGCCGTGGCGATCGACGACAGCTGGCCGGGCGCCATGGCGGGACTGGCGGCGGGCATGAAAACGATCTTCTGGCCGGAAAAGCCGATGGAAGGCCCGCCCGGCGCCGTCGTCATCAACAGCGCCGAGGAATTGCGGACTGAACTGGGGCTTTAAGCTTGGGGAAAGTGGGTGGCTCTTCCTGCGACGTCGATGATTGGCGAAACCGGCGAATAAGAGCGTCCTTCTCCCCGTCACTATACGGGGAGAAGTGCCCGGCAGGGCGATGAGGG
>NZ_RZTC01000080.1:0-31067 GCF_004023165.1 Mesorhizobium sp. M7A.F.Ca.MR.176.00.0.0
TGCCTGGCCTGCTCATCCGTACTGGTGGCGAATGCCGTCATCCGGCTCTGGAAGGGGCCGGGAGCGAAGGCATTGACGGTGATGCGGCGGCCGGCGAACTCGAGCGCAAGGGTGCGGGTCAGATGATGCACGGCTGCCTTGGACGCCGTGTAGGAATAGGCGTCGTCGGCCAGCGGCTGCGTGCCCATCACCGAACCGAGATTGATCACCCTGGCCGGATCGGCGTCGCTGGCGGCGGCATCAAGCAGCGGCAGCAATTCGCGGGTCAGATGGAAGACCGCGGTGACGTTGACGCCAAACACCTTGGCCCATGCCGAATAGGGGAAGCTTTCCAGCGGCGCGCCCCAGGAGACGCCGGCGTTGTTGACCAGAATATGCAGTTTCCCGGTCCGTGCTTTGACCTCGGCGACGAGTGCGGCAATGCCGGTTTCGCTGGAGACATCGCCGGCGAAGCCTTCGGCCCGGCCGGATGCGCCAAGCTCGTTCAGTTCTTCGGCGACTTTGATGCAGTCATCGCCCTTGCGCGACGCGATCATCACGTTGGCGCCGGCCTGCACCAGCGCGGTCGCCGCCATGCGCCCGATGCCGGTCGCGGCACCCGTCACCAGCGCGGTCTTGCCGGCCACCGAAAACAGCTCGTCCAGATAGCTCATCACAATCCTCCGCGCTCGGCATGCGGGCAAACAGTTCGCGTTGACAAGGCTATCCGAAGTACGGTCATCCTTGCCACTGACAAAATGCCTGGCATGCATGAAGGGTTAGCGACCGATGACGGAGATGAATCTCGGCATGACCGAGCGGCTGAAGCCGATCCACGCGCGCGTCGCGGCCATGGTGCGCGACGAGATCATGCCGCTCGACCATGAATTCCTCAGCGAAGTGGGCAAGACAGGCAACCGCTGGGTCTACAGTGCGCGCCAGAGCGAGATCCTCGAAGGGCTGAAAAAGACCGCACGAGAGCGCGGCCTGTGGAATTTCTGGCTGACCGGTTCGGAACGCGGCTACGGCCTCTCCACCGTCGAATACGCCTATCTGGCCGAGGAAATGGGAAAGGCGCATCTTGGTGCGGAGACCTTCAACTGCTCGGCGCCCGACACCGGCAACATGGAGGTGCTGGAGCGGTACGGCTCGGCCGACCTCAAGAAAGCATGGCTCGAGCCACTGCTCGACGGCAAGATCCGCTCGGCCTATCTGATGACCGAGCCGGATGTCGCTTCGTCCGATGCCACCAACATTGCCATGCGCTGCGAACGTCAGGGCGACGACTATGTGCTCAACGGCGAGAAATGGTGGGCTTCGGGCGCAGGCGATCCGCGCTGCGCCATCTACATCGTCATGGTCAGGACCGGCGGCGATGACGAGCCGCAGCACCGCCGTCATTCGATGATCCTGGTGCCATCGGACACAAAAGGCGTGACCAAGGTGCGGGCCATGCAGGTTTATGGCGATGACGACGCGCCGCACGGCCACATGCATCTTCGCTTCGACAATGTGCGGGTACCGGCATCGAACCTGATCCTCGGCGAAGGCAGGGGGTTCGAGATCGCGCAAGGGCGGCTCGGCCCCGGCCGCATCCATCACTGCATGCGCGCCATCGGACAGGCCGAGATGGCGCTCGAGATGCTGTGCCAGCGTTCCTTGCGCCGCGAGGCCTTCGGCCAGAAGCTGGCAAAGCTCGGCGCCAATTTCGACATCATCGCCGAATGCCGCATGGAGATCGAAATGGCCCGGCTGCTCTGCCTCAAGGCGGCGTGGATGATCGACCAGGGCGACGCCCGCGCCGCGGCCCCCTGGATCAGCCAGATCAAGGTGGTGGCACCCCGCGTCGCGCTCAAGGTCACCGACGAAGCGGTGCAGATGTTCGGCGCGCAAGGCATCAGCCAGGACACGCCGCTGGCGCGGTCGTGGACGCATCTGCGGACCTTGCGCCTTGCCGACGGGCCGGACGCCGTGCATCGCCGTCAGGTGGCGCGCACCGAGCTGAAGAAATACACGCAGGAAAAGGTCTGAGCGCCGGCATCGTCATCCGGCGATGCCGACAGCCCAAGCACGGAGTGTTCCAATGGCCGTCCCCTCCGAAATGAAGGCGCTGCTGCCGGTCGGCGACGGCTACACCAGGACGCCGAGCGGCAGCGTGCTGGAGGCGATGGAGCCCTATCTCGAGCCGGGCAACATCGCGGTGCCGACACCCGGACCGACGCAGGTGCTGATCAAGGTCAGTCTCGCCTCGATCAATCCGTCCGATGTCGCCTTCGTCAAGGGCCAGTACGGCCAGCCGCGCGCCAAGGGACAGCCGGCGGGCTTCGAGGGCGTCGGCATTGTCGTCGCCAGCGGGGACGAACCCTATCCCAAAGGCCTGATCGGCAAGCGTGTCGCTTTTGCCACGGGCGTCACCAATTGGGGCTCTTGGGCCGACTATGCCGTAGCCGAGGCCGATGTTTGCATCCCGCTGCTCGACACCGTTCGCGACGAGGATGGCGCGGCGATGATCGTCAACCCGCTCACCGCGCTCGCCATGTTCGACGTCGTCAAGGAGGAAGGCGGAAAGGCCTTTATGATGACCGCCGGCGCCAGCCAGCTCTGCAAGCTGATCATTGGCCTGGCAACGGAGAGGGCTTCCGGCCGATCGTCACCGTGCGCCGCGACGACCAGATCGCGGCGCTGAAAGCGCTCGGCGCGGCGCACGTCCTCAACGAAAAGGCGCCGGATTTCAAGGCGGCGCTACGCGAGGTGGTGGAGGCCGAGCAGCCGCGCATCTTTCTCGACGCGGTGACCGGGCCGCTGGCTTCCGCCATCTTCGACATTATGCCGAAGCGGTCGCGCTGGATCATCTACGGGAAGCTCGATCCCGAAGCCACTGTTATCCGCGAGCCCGGCCAACTGATCTTCCAGCATAAGCATATCGAAGGTTTTTGGCTGAGCGAGTGGATGCGCCAGTTCCGCGATCGCCGCGGCCCGGCGATCCTGGAAGCGCAGAAGCGTTTTTCCAATGGGCGCTGGTCGACCGACGTGACGGCGGTGGTGCCGCTTGCCGAGGCGATGGCGCGGGTGCCAGCGGAACTGGCTAAGCCGAACGGCAAGGTGTTCATCCGGCCTTAGGCCAATTCGAAAGATTCGAGAAGCTTGGACGCGAGGGGGCCTCGGAGTGCTTTGCGTCAGAGATTGCCGGTTATCCGCCGCCTCGGGACCGTCAGGCCGATATCCGCGTCCATCAAGCCCCCTATGCCATGCCGCTGCGTCCGTGATATGCCGCCGCCATCGAATGCCGGGACAGGCTGGACTGAGCTTGTTCCGGGATTGTGTGGGGTGCCTTGATGACGATTTCCAAGCCGGTTTTCGACCGTTTGGGGTTTGGCCTGTGGATCGGAGCGTTCCTGGTCGTTCTTGCCATGGTCCTGAGGTCGCCGTACACGCGGACGGTGTGGAAGGCCTATATAGATGGCAGCGAGGCGCTTCTGGCCGGTCTGCCGCTCTACGACACCCAATCCGAGATGGGGTATCTCTACGCGCCGGCCTTCGCCGCGCTCTACACTCCGATAGTCAAGCTCGGTCCGCATCTGGGCGGCGTGGTGTGGCACTCCCTCGGGTTTGCGGTGCTGACCTTTGCCGCGATGCGGCAGGTGCGCAAGCTCGGTGGTGGCGAGTTGATGTGGCTGCTTTCTTTCGGCCTCTTCCTCGCTTTGCCGATGGCGCTCGGCGCGATCCGCAACGGCCAGGCGACGATCCTTTTGACCGGCGCTTGCTGGCTTCTCACATTGTCGGCGCTGGAAGGGCGACGGGCGGAGACGTTCTTCTGGGCTTCGCTTGCCATCATCGCCAAGCCGACCGCGATCATAATGCTGTTGTTGGTAGGAGCCCTTCGGCTTCGGTTGATACCGGTGCTGGTGCTGGCGGTGCTGTTCGTGCTCGCACTGCCTTACGCTTTTGCTCCCGCCGGCTATCTCAACGATCAGTATCGTGTCTTCGCCCAGATGTTGACCTCCATGGCCGTCGACAATACCAGCCATTTCGTGTCCACCGATTTCACGGCACCGTTCACCACGGTAGGGCTGCCGATACCGGAATTCGGCGCAACGATCGTGCGCATGGTCATGGCCCTCCTTACGCTTTCAGCCGTCATCTGGTTCGACCGCAGGCTCGAAGGGGGAAAGGCAGCGCTGGCGATCTTCCTGACGGCCACCTTCTACATGTGCGTCTTCAACCCGCGCGTCGAGCCCAACACCTTTGCCATGATCGCGGTACCAGCCGGTCTTGCCATCGCCCTGTTGTGGCGCGAAGAACGAGGCGGCGTCCTCGCCTCGGTGCTGTCGATGACGCTGTTCGTGACCGGCCTGAGCGGCGTCGAGCGCCATGTGCACGATTTCCTCTTCCCCTGGTTCCGGCCGGTCGCCATCACTTTCATCGCCGGTTTGCTGATCTGGTGGTTCTGGGCCAAGGCACGGGAAAAGGTGGTGAATGCGGGAGTCGCGAATGGCTGAGTTGCGACAGAGCCTCGATATCGTTGCGCCATTCTTCAACGAGGCGGCTTCGGCATCGGCCTTCGCGCGCCTGCTCGGCGAGCTCGAAGCGGCCGTGGCACAGCGCTTCGGCATGACCGTGCACAAGATCCTGGTCGATGACGGCAGCCGTGACGATGGCGCCGGACGATTTTCGCAGGCGCTGACGGGATCGTGGGAGATCGTCCGCCTCAGCCGCAATTTCGGCAAGGAAGTCGCTGTGCTCGCCGGCCTCGACCAGTCGCGCGGCGACATGGTGCTGATCATGGACGCCGACCTCCAGCATTCCCTGGACATCAGCCTGAAGCTGATCGCCGAGCTGGTGAACCACCCCGACATCGACGTCGTCTATGCCCAGAACGACCGCCGCGAGGCGAGTTGGCGGCGCAGCCAGCTTGCACGGCTTTTCTACAGCCTGATCAACAGCAGCCAGCGTTTCGACATTCCTGAAAATGCCGGCGACTTTCGCGTCATGCGCGGCGCCGTGGCGCGCGCACTGACCAGCCTGCGTGACAAGCGTCGCTTCAACAAGGGCCTGTTTGCCTGGGCGGGCTTTCGCCAGAAAGCATTGCCCTATTCGCCGGAAGGCCGCGCCAGTGGCACATCGAAATGGAGCCGGCTCAACCTGATCGCCTTCTCGCTCGAAGGGTTCACCTCGTTCTCCGTCATTCCGCTGCGCCTGATCAGTCTTAGCGGGCTGCTCGCGGCGTTGGCCGGCGCGCTCTATGGTGCAAAGGTGTTCTTCGAGGTGATCTTCTACGGCATTGCCGTTCCGGGCTACCCCAGCCTGCTGGTTGCCGTCGTTCTGCTCGGCGGCCTCAACCTGACCCTGCTTGGCCTGATCGGCGAATATGTCTGGGTAACGCTCAGCGAGAGCAAGGATCGGCCGGTCTATCTCGTGCGCGATGTCGTGCGCAGCGATGCCCCCGCCGACCGGCCGGAGCCGGGCTCTTCGAACAGATGACGCGGCGCATTCGCCTGATCGCCGACGATTACGGCCTTGCGCCTGGCGTTTCCGCCGGGATTCTCGATCTTCTCGATCGGGGGCGCCTGACCGGCACCAGCTGCATGACCGGCTTTCCCGAGTGGGCAAAGGAGGCAGAGCGCATAAAACCGCTGTGCGGCCGGGCTGCGGTTGGGCTGCACCTCACCTTGACCGACCAGTTGGCCGTCACCGGCCGGTCGGCCCTGGCGCCGGAAGGCCGGCTGCCACCGCTCCGCGCACTGGCCTTGCCTGTTCTGCGCGGCCGCATCGGCGCCCGCCATGTCCATGCCGAGCTTGACGCCCAGTACAGCCGCTTCGTCGAGGCGCTTGGCCGCCGCCCCGATTTCGTCGACGGGCATCAGCATGTGCATTTCCTTCCTGTCGTGCGCACATGGCTGTGCGCACGGTTTCCAGAAGGCGCCGACAGGCCGGCCCTGCGCGGCGCCCCGGCGCTGGCCGCGGGAGCGAAAGTCGCTGCGATTGCCGCGCTCGCCGCCGGGTTCAACCGCTCGATGCAGCGCGCGGGCTTCACCGTTTTCCAGCCGCTCGCCGGCATCTATGACTGGCGGCAACCCGAAAAGTTCGCTGCGGTTCTGCGGGCCGCCGTCGAAGGGTTGCCGGAGCGAGGGCTGTTCATGTGTCATCCCGGCCATGTCGACGAGACGCTGCGCGCGCGCGACATGATGCAAGGTGTGCGCGAGGTCGAATTCGCGGCCTTGGCATCGGACGCGTTCGGAGCCAGCCTGGCCCGCGCCGGCGTCGAGATCTTGGACGGCAAGAGATGAGCGACGCCGATCGGCCCCAGCGTTCGGCCGGCAGCAAGATCGTCCGCTTCGCCATTGTCGGACTGGCGAACACGGCCATCGACCTTGCCAGCTTTTTCCTGCTGCTCAAGCTCGGGGTTCCGCCGGTGCCGGCCAACATCGCTGCCTGGTTCGTCGCCGTCACCTTTTCCTTCGCGGCGAACGGCTTGTGGTCGTTTGAGCGCAATCGAGCCATCCGGCTGCATGACGCGTTCCTTCGTTTCGCCACGCTTGGAGCGCTGATTTCGCTCGGTGTCTCCAGCCTCTCGATCGCGCTGTTCGCCGGCATCATCGGGGTGTGGCCGGCGAAAATCGGCGGCGTCGTGGTGGCGGCGGTGCTGAATTTCCTCGCCGCGCGCTGGTCGATCGAAGGCCGGTTCCTGAGATAGGCGGAATTATTTTTCTTACGAAATTCCGGACGAAAAACCGCTACACACTTTTCCTGGGATTTCTATTCAGCCGGCTCCACATTGGTGTAGGCGGCTTCCTCCAACTCGCGCTTCAGTCGGGCTTCCTCGTGGGTCTTCGGCGTGACGAAGCGGCCAAGCAGGAGATAGGCGACCGGCGTCAGGAACAGCGTCGAGACCGTGGCCAGCCCCAGGCCGCCGACGATGACCCAGCCGAGCGCGACGCGCGCCTCGGCACCGGCGCCGCTCGCCAGCACCAGCGGCAGGCCGCCGAGCACGGTGCAGATCATCGTCATCATCACCGGTCGCACGCGGATGATCGAGGCCTGTTCGATCGCCTCGCGCACGCCAAGCCCGCGGTCGCGCAACTGGTTGGCGAATTCGACGATCAGGATGCCGTTCTTGGCCATGACGCCGACCAAAAGCACCAGGCCGATCTGGCTGTAGGCGTTGAGACTGGTGCCCGAGAGGAGAAGCGCGAAAATCGCACAGGCCAGCCCGAGCGGCACCGTCGCCATGATGATGACGGCGCTGACAAAACTTTCGAACTGGGCGGCCAGCACCAAAAGGATGATGACCAGCGCGAAGCCGAAAATGGTGACCATGGCGCTGTTGGTCTCGCCCAGCGTCGCCGCCTCGGCCAGCGGCAGGATGCGGCTGCCTGGCGGCAGCAGCGGCGTGGCGATTTGCTCGGCGCGGGTGAGCGCATCGCCAAGCGCGAAGTCGCCGCTGAGGTTGGACGTGATCGCCACAGAGGGCTGCTGCTGTTCGCGCGACAGCGACGGCGGCACGGCGCGTTCGGTCAGCGTGGCGATGGTCGACATCGGCACGAAACGTCCGTCGGCTGTTTTCAGGAAGATGTTTTCCAGATCCGTCGGATCGTTGATCGGATTGGTGGTCGAGACCAGCTTCACGCCGTAGCTGCGGTCGGCGATGTAGACGTCGACGACATCGTTGCCGTCGAGCATGGCCTGCAAGGTGTTGGCCAGTCCTGATATGTCGATGCCGAGGTCGGAGGCGCGCTCGCGATCGATGGCGACGGCGAGCTGCGGCTGCGTCGGGTCGATGGACAGGCGCGGTGTCTGGAAGCGCGGGTCCTTCTGCATCTCGGCGATGATCTTCACGGCGGCATCGCCGAGCGCCTTGCGGTCGTTGCCGACCAGCGCGAACTGCAGGCCGTTGCCGGCGCCACGGATACCCAGGCTGTTGGGCTGCACCGGGAAGATGCGCACGCTCGGCACCTGCCTGGTCAGCTGGCTGATCTCGGCCATGATCTCCTGCTGGCTGCGGCTGCGCTCGTTCCACGGCGCCAGCGTCATCACCATGAAGCCGGAGTTGTAGGAGCCGTTCTGGCCGGCGTTCTCGAAAGTGCTGCGGATCTCGCCGGAATCGCGCATCGGCTGGATCAGTCTCTCGATCTTCTGCATCTGCTGCGTTGTGTAGTCGAGGCTGACGCCTTGCGGGGCGCTGATGCGCAGAAGCACGGCAGCGCGGTCCTCGGTCGGCGTCAGTTCCTGGCGGATGGTGCCGAACAGAGTAAAGGCTGTGCCGGCAAACAGCACCGCGACTAGAAGCACGATCCATGGCGCGTCGAGGCACGCATGCAGGCTGCGCTTGTAGGCCGTATTGAGCGCGCCGCCGATGCGGGCGCCGATGCCATGGCCACCTTCGTGGTGGAGCGATGCGCCGGTCAGCATGCGCGAGGCGAGCATCGGGCACAGCGTCAACGCGACCACGCAGGACAAGAGCACCGACATGGCAAGCACGAAGCCGAATTCGCGGAACAAGCCGCCAGTCTGGCCGGGCAGGAACGAAATCGGCACGAAGACGGCGACCAGCGTCAAGGTGGTGGCAATAACGGCAAAGAACACTTCCTGCGCGCCAAGCACAGCGGCCGCACGCGGTCCCATGCCTTCGTTGCGTCGTCGCACGATGTTTTCGAGCACGACGATGGCGTCGTCGACGACCAGGCCGGTCGCCAGCACCAGCGCGAGCAGGGTCAGGATGTTGACCGAGAAGCCGGCCAGATAGATGGCGGCGATGGTGCCGATCATGGCGACCGGCATCGCCAGGCCGGGGATCAGCGTCGCGCGCCAGTCGAGGAGAAACACATAGATGACGATCAGCACCATTGTGACGGACAGGCCGAGCGCGATCTCGACCTCGTGCACCGCGCCCTTGACGAAGACCGCGTCGTCGCTGGTGATCTTGATCGACATGCCCTTGGGTAGGTTTTCCTGCAACTTGGCGACGGCGGACTGGACGCCGGTCGAGATGTCCAACGTGTTCGATTCCGCCTGGCGGATGATGCCGATGCCGATGCCCGTCTTGCCATCCGAGCGCAATGTGGTCTGGCCGACATCGGGGCCGAGCGTGACGGTGGCGACGTCGCGGATGCGCGTCGTGCCTCCGACGATGATGTTTTCGAACTCTCCCGGCGTGGTGACGTCGGCAGTCGTGCGGACGATCAGGTCCTGGTTGGTCGTGGTGATCGAACCGGCAGGGGAATCGAAGGCGACCGAGGCAAGGGCGGCCCTGAGGTCGGCAACCGTGAAGCCGAGGCTGGCCAGCTTGTTCTGATCGACGTCGATGCGGAAGATCTTGTCGCGGTCGCCATAGACCTGGACGTCGGCAACGCCGGGCACGGCGGCCAACTCGTCCTCGATCTGGTCCTGGACCACCACGGTCATGTCCTGGATCGACATGTTGCCCGAGGTCACCGCCAGCCGCATCACCGGGTCGGAATTGGCGTCGGCCTTGACGATGCGCGGCGGATCGGCGGTGTCCGGCATCTGGTTGGCGACGCGGCCGACGGCATCACGCACGTCCGAGGCGGCGACATTCAGATCGACGCCATCGTTGAACTCGATGGTGACGCGGCTTGAGCCGAATGAGGAAGACGACGAGATCGACTTGACGCCGGAGACGCGGGCGACGGCGCCCTCGATGGTGTCGGTCAACTCGCGATCGACGGTCTCGGCCGCCGCGCCCTCGAAGGTGGTGGAAACGGTGACGACCGCGCGATCGACATCAGGCAGTTCGCGGATCTCGACGCCGTAGAAGGCGGCCAGGCCGGCGACCGCAATCAGTGTGTTCAGCACGAAGGCCATCACCGGCCTGCGGATGAACAGGGCGGTGAAGCCGGTCTCGCTGGCAGTGTTGGCGGGGTTGGTCATGTGCCTGCGGCGGCGTCCGCGGCGCGCTGCTCTTCGCCGGCAAGGCGGACCGCGCCGCCCTCGCTGACGCTCTGGGTGCCCTCTGTGACCACCATGTCGCCATTGTCGATCTCGGCGTCGATCAGCACGGTCTCGGTGTTGCGCTGTATGATGCGCACCGGGACCCGCCTGGCCTTGCCATCCTCGATCTGCCAGACATAGGCGCCGTCCGACCCCCACAGGATCGCCAGCGGGCTGACGGCCGGATAGATTTGCCCCGGAAATTTCATGGTGATGCCGAACGACATGCCGGCGCGCAACGAATCCGCAGGGTTGGCGATCTTGGCCTTGACCAGCAGGGTGCGGCTCTTTTCATCGATGTGGTTGTCGATGGCCGAAACGGTGCCGCTATAAGCGTTGCTGGGATTGGCGATCGGCGTCGCCGTCAATTGTGCGCCGACCTTGACGGCGGCAGCGAAGCGCTCGGGCACCAGGAAATCGACCAGGATCGAGGACCGGTCGTCGAGCGTGGCAATGGCCGACTGGTTGGTGACATAATTGCCGGCCGAGATCGGCAGGATGCCGACAGTGCCAGCGATCGGTGCCAGTATCGACCGGCGCTGCAGCGCCAGTTCCGCATCCTGAAGCGCCAGCTTGGCGCCGGCCAAGACCACTTCGGCATCGGCCACTGCGACTGGTGTCGCGGCATTGGAGGCACGAAGCGACCTGACGCGGTCGAGTTTGGCCTGCGCATCC
Source organism: Mesorhizobium sp. M7A.F.Ca.MR.176.00.0.0 (assembly GCF_004023165.1). Taxonomy (NCBI): domain Bacteria; kingdom Pseudomonadati; phylum Pseudomonadota; class Alphaproteobacteria; order Hyphomicrobiales; family Phyllobacteriaceae; genus Mesorhizobium; species Mesorhizobium sp. M7A.F.Ca.MR.176.00.0.0. The sequence goes on from NZ_RZTC01000080.1 coordinate 10,603, forward strand.
TGCAAGGCGAGCTTGGCGCGGTCCTGAGAGATCACTTCGGTCTCGGAATCCAGGGTGGCGAGGATCTGTCCCTTATCGACATGGCTGCCGGATGCGACCAGCAGTTCGGCGAGGCGGCCGGAGCTGTAGGGATTGACGGTCACCGAGGCGTTGGCACGGCCGGTGCCGATTGCCTGCAGGCGATCGTTGATAACAGCCGAAGTGGCCGCAAGGGCGACCACGTTCACCCGCTGGTTGCCGCCATTACGGCCGTTTGCCTGCTTCGCGTTGGCGGTGCCGGTCTCAGACGGGGGCGTTGCCGCGGAGGCCCAGTCGATGCCCCAGCGTGCCAGCACGTCCGGCGCGCCGGGATAAAAGCGCAGCCAGGCGGCTGCCGCCACCACCAGCACCAAGAGTGCAAAAAGTATCTGTTTCCAGGCGGCCATCGGCACTCCGGTTGGTAAAACAATCCTTCCGTCTACCGGTTTCCCGAAATGAAGCAGACGCAGCGAGGCTATTGTAAGGCAAAGAAGCCGCCTCGATATCGCGTCTTTATGACAATTCTCCGGGGGCTGCGCACATTAAATATATGTAACCTTTGAGAAAATATGCGTAACGCTTTGGATCGTCGCACAGGCACTAACGCAGACTTTCCATCTCGCGAATGCGTTTGGCGCCTTCTGCTTCCAGTTGCCTGGTGACGGCGCCGATCAGCGTTTCGGCGACAACGAAAAGGGCAGCCGAAGAGTCCCATGCCGACGGCACCGCGGTTCGTCCGGCGATAACATGACGAGCAAAGCGGGCGATCGGCGACAGCCACTGGTCGGTGAACAGCACGATCTGGACGCCACGCTGATGCGCCTTCTCGGCGAAGCGGACGAGGCTGTCCTGGTAGCGCCTGATGTCGAAGATCACCAGCACGTCGCGCTTGCCCATGTCGATCAGCCGGTCGCGCCACATGCTCTCCTGCCCGGCGAGGTGAAAGACATCCGGCTGGATGACGGCGAGGTGGGCGGCCATGTAGCGCGCCAGCGGATCGGTGAAGCGACCGCCGATCAGGAAGGTCTTGCCGCGCCGGTCGGCGAGCCGGGCGGCGATGTCGGCAAGCTGCCTGTCGGAGAGGTGTCTGAACGTCTCGCGCATATTGTCGAGCGTCGCTTCCAGCATCGGCGACACCGTGCCGCCGCCGGGCGAGGGCGGGTTGAGCGTCCTTGTTGCCGGCGATTGCAGTTGCGCGGCCAGCTCGTCCTGCAGGCTCGACTGGAATTCCGGATAATTCTGGAAGCCGAGCCGGGCGACGAAACGCAAGATCGTCGGCGAGGAGACGCCGGCCGCGGCCGAAAATTCGGCGACCGTCTTCAGGCCGATCATCGGATAGTTGGCGATCAGCGTCTGGGCCGCGCGCCGTTCGCTGGCCGGCATCGCGCCGATACGGTCGGCGATCAGTTCGGCAATGCTGGAAATCATGTTTTCCCCACCCTGGCTCGGTCGACGGTCTTTTCCGAAATCGCATTTGACAAAGCCGGACAAACTGTATGAAATCATCCACAGGGACGCAATGAGGCAAAATACGTAACATACGATACAGCGCTCCCCGGGGACGGCAGACTATGGAGAAAGCACGGCCCGCCAGCCTTGCATCGTCTGATACCGTGAGGGTGACGAACCCCGGCGGATCGAGCCCTTTCGTGCTGACCTGCGATCACGCCTCGAACTTCCTGCCCGCCGAATTCGGCACGCTCGGCCTTGCCGCCGAGGACCTCTCCCGCCACATCGCCTGGGATCCAGGCGCGCTGCCGGTAGCGCTGCGCATGGCCGAGGCGCTCGACGCGACGCTGGTCGAAACCCGTATTTCGCGTCTCGTTGTCGACTGCAACCGGCCGCTCGACGCGCCCGACCTGGTACCGCCGGTCAGCGAGACTACAGCCATACCGGGCAATGCCGGCCTGTCGGAAAGTGAGCGTGCGGCCCGTGTCGCCCTGTCGTGGCAGCCGTTTCATGCCACCATCGAGCAGATTGTCGATGACCGGCTGGCGCGTGGACAGGCGACCCGCCTGGTTTCGGTGCATTCCTTCACGCCGGTCTACAAGGGACGCAACCGGCCCTGGCATATAGGCATCATCCATGACGAGGATCGCCGGCTGGCGGCACCGCTGATATCAGCGCTGAAGCGGCTTGCCGGCGTCACCGTCGGCGTCAACGAGCCCTATTCGCCGGCCGACCGTGTCTATTTCACGCTGGAACGGCATGCGCGCTCGCGCGGCTTGCTCTGCGCGATGATCGAAATCCGCAACGACGAAATCGCCGGCGAGACCGGGCAGCGGAAATGGGCGGATCTGCTCACGGGCATTTTTCTGGATCTGGAGCCCGAGGAGGCCAGGGGCTCCCGACAACGTGCAATGGGAAAGTCAGTTCAATCGGCCAGCTAAGAACTTAAAAAGGGGACAAAAATGTCAGCGCAAGACTATTCGGATGTCGACAAGAAGGAGGATCTGAAGGTCCTCCACGGAATGGGTTATGCCCAGGAACTGTCGCGAAGCATGAGCCGCTTCTCGAATTTCGCCATCTCATTTTCGATCATCTGCATCCTGTCGGGTGGCATCAATTCATTCGCGCAGGCGACGTCGTCGATCGGCGGCGCGGGCGCCGGCATCGGCTGGATCGTCGGCTGCGCCGTTTCCGGATTTTTTGCGCTCGCCATGGCGCAGATCGCCTCGGCATTCCCGACCGCCGGTGGCCTTTATCATTGGGCGTCGATCCTCGGCAACCGTTTCACCGGCTGGCTCACCGCCTGGCTCAACCTGTTCGGCCTGATCACCGTGCTCGGCGCGATCAATATCGGCACTGCGTTCTTCTTTGTCGGAACGTTCGGCAGCTGGTTTGGCATCACTGGCACGCCGGGCGAAATCGTCGGGTTCGTCGCCTTCATCACCGTGCTGCAGGCGCTGTTCAACCATTTCGGCATCAAACTGACGGCAATGCTCACCGATGCTTCGGGCTTTCTTATTCTGGGCGCAACAGCAGTGCTGATCGTGGCCTGCCTGGTGTTCGCACCGGCAATCGACATCAGCCGGCTGTGGACGTTCACCAACTATTCAGGCGATGCGGGCGGCGGTGTTTTTCCGCAAACCGACTCCATGAGCTACCTGTTCCTGCTCTGCCTGCTGCTGCCGGTGTACACCATCACCGGCTATGACGCGTCGGCACATACCTCCGAAGAGACCCTCAAGGCGGCACACTCGGTTCCGCGCGCGATCGTTTCGTCCGTGCTCTGGTCGTCGCTGATCGGCTGGGTGATGCTGTGTGCGATCGTTCTGGCCATCCCAGACCTGGCGGCCGGCGCCAAGCAGGGCTGGAGCGTGTTCTTCTCGACCATGGACGCGATCCTGCCGGTGTGGCTGAAGGAACTGCTTTATCTGGCGATCCTGATCTCGCAATTCCTCTGCGGCCTCGCCACAGTGACGTCGGCCTCGCGCATGCTGTTTGCCTTCTCTCGCGACGGCGGCATGCCGATCGGTTCGGCTTCGCTCGCCAAGGTCAACCCGACCTGGCGCACGCCGGTCAATGCGATCTGGACGGCCGCGATCCTCGAGATCCTGTATGTGTTCCTTGCCCAGTTCATTTCGATCGGCGGCACCAACATCTACACCATCGTCGTCAATTCGACGCTGGTGTTCCTGTTCCTGTCGTTCATCATCCCGATCGTGCTCGGCATGCTGGCTTTCGGAACGGCGAAATGGCCGACTCCAGGCCCGTGGAATCTCGGCGCTGGGCTGTTCAAGCTGTTCTGCGCGCTATCGATCGTCGGCATGGTAATCATCTTCTACATCGCCATCCAGCCGCCGAACGACAAGGTGCTTTACATCACCATAGGCTTCATCGTGCTGACCGCCCTGCTTTGGTTCGGTTTCGAGAACCGTCGCTTCCAGGGTCCGCCGATCGGTGACCAGATTGCCAAGCGCCAGGCCGCGATCAAGGCAGCCGAGGTGGCTATCGGCGAAGCTGGCGCCTGATATCGCCCTTTGTGGCCATGGCCGGCCTCGCGCCGGCCATGGCTGCGTTTTCCCTTTCAATCGACAAGCGCTGGAGTGCCAAAGGAATGGCCGGAAATTTCTCGTTCGATCAGTTGAAGAAAGCGGTCTCCAGCGGTGAGATCGACACCGTGCTGGCCTGCATCGTCGACATGCAGGGACGGCTAGCGGGAAAACGCTTCCTGGCGCAGTACTTCGTCGATTCCGCGCATGACGAAACGCATGGCTGTAATTATCTGCTGGCCGCAGACATCGATATGGAGCCGGTGCCCGGCTACAAGGCGGCGAGCTGGTCGAAGGGCTATGGCGACTTCGTCATGAAGCCGGATCTCGCCACGCTGCGGCGCATTCCCTGGCTGGAAAAGACCGCACTCGTGATCTGCGACGTGCTCGACCACCACACCCATGATGACCTGCCACATTCGCCGCGCGCCATCTTGAAGAAGCAGGTCAAGCGGCTGACGGAGCGCGGCTATATAGGCTATTTTGCTTCCGAGCTTGAATTCTATCTGTTCAACGAGACATACGATTCCGCCCGCAAGAAGCACTGGCAAGGTCTCGATACCGCATCGCCCTATATCGGCGACTACCAGATCGGCATCACCACCAAGGAAGAAGGCGTCATGCGCCGGCTTCGCAACGAGATGGAAGCGGCCGGCATTCCGATCGAGAATTCCAAGGGCGAGTGGGGTCCGGGTCAGGAAGAGATCAATGTGCGCTACGCCGAGGCGCTCGACATGGCCGACCGTCACGTCATCCTCAAGAACGGCGCCAAGGAAATCGCGGAGTCCGAGGGCAAGGCGATTTCGTTCATGTCCAAATACAATTACGGGCTCGCCGGCAATTCCAGCCACATCCACAATTCGCTGTGGAGCGCCGACGGCAAGACTCCGCTGTTCTTCGACAAAACCGCCGACTGGACGCTGTCGACGCTTGGCCAGCAATGGGCCGCCGGCCAGCTCAAATACGCCAAGGAATTCACCTGGTTCCTGGCGCCCTACATCAACTCCTACAAGCGCTTCCAGGCCGGCACCTTCGCGCCGACCAAGATCATGTGGAGCGAGGACAACCGTACCGCCGGCTTCCGCCTGTGCGGCGAGGGCACCAAGGGCATCCGCATGGAATGCCGCATCGGCGGCGCCGATCTGAACCCGTATCTTGCGTTCGCAGCGCTGATCGCTGCCGGTCTTGCCGGCATCGACGAGAAGCTGGAATTGCAGAAGCCGTTCGTCGGCGATGCCTATCAGGCATCGCGCCTGCCGGAGATTCCGAAGACGCTGCGCGATGCCACCGAGACGCTTGCGAAGTCGAAGATGCTCAAGCAGGCGCTCGGCGAGGATGTGCTCGAACACTATGTCCACACCGCAAAGTGGGAGCAGCTCGAATACGACCGCCGCATCACGGATTGGGAACTGCACAGAGGGTTCGAGCGGTACTAGGTATCGACGGTTCGTCGGCGCCCCTTCACTTTTACCCTCTCCCCGTGGGGGAGAGGGTGCCGGCAGGCAGATGAGGGACAGCGCCAGGCCATACGATTTTGTTGTAGAATACGAGGACTTACAAAATGACCGAGACGGTCAAACTCATATCCCCCATCGACGGTTCGATCTATGCCGAGCGACCGATCGCGACCGACCAGGCGATCAATGCCGCGGTCGAGCGTGCCAAGGCGGCTCAGGAGAAGTGGGGGCTGACGCCAATCGTCGAGCGCGGCAAGTACATGCTCGCCATGCTGGAAGCGCTGGTCGCGATATCAGACGAGATCGTGCCGGAGATCGCCTGGCAGATGGGGCGGCCCGTACGCTACGGCGGCGAGTTCGGCGGGGTCAGGGAACGCACCACCTACATGGTCGAGATCGCCGAGCAGGCGCTCAGGTCGGTGCCGGCTTCCAACCCGAAGGATGGCTTTCGCCGCTATGTGAAGAAGGACCCGCTTGGCGTCGTCATGGTGATCGCGCCGTGGAATTATCCTTACCTCACCGCCGTCAACACCATCGTGCCGGCGCTGATGGCCGGCAACACCGTGATCCTCAAGCATGCGGCGCAGACGCTGCTGGTCGGCGAGCGCTTCCAACAGGCTTTCGACGGAGTGGGTCTGCCCAAGGGCGTGTTCCAGAATGTCGTGCTGAACCATGCGCAGACCGAAAAACTGCTCGGCTCCGGCAAGATCGACCATGTCAATTTCACCGGTTCGGTCGGTGGCGGCCGCGCCATCGAAAAGGCTGCGGCCGGCACCTTCATGACGCTCGGCCTCGAACTCGGCGGCAAGGATCCGGCCTATGTCCTGCCGGATGCCAAGATGGATCATGCCGTCGCCAATCTGGTCGACGGCGCCTTCTACAATTCCGGCCAGTGCTGCTGCGGCATCGAGCGCGTCTATGTGCACGAAAAGGTCTATGACGAATTCGTTGAAGGCTTCATCGCCGAGACCAAGAACTATGTCGTCGGCAACCCGCTCGACCAGGCGACGACGATGGGACCGATGGCGCAGGCGCGCTTCGCCGACCTGATCCGTGAACAGAAGGCCGAGGCGCTGCGCAAGGGTGCCAAGGCGCACATCAATATGAAGGTGGCTAACGACAAGGCCGGTTCGCCTTATCTGGCACCGGAAGTGCTGACAGAAGTCGATCATCAGATGAGCGTCATGCGCGAAGAGAGCTTTGGCCCGGTCGTCGGCATCATGAAGGTGCGTAACGACGAAGAGGCGATCGCGCTGATGAACGACAGTCCTTACGGGCTGACGGCTTCGATCTGGACCCGCGATACCGAGCATGCCGTCGCGATCGGCAATCGGGTCGAGACCGGCACGGTGTTCATGAACCGCTGCGACTACCTCGATCCGGCACTGGTCTGGACCGGCGTCAAGGACACCGGCAAGGGCGCGGGCTTGTCGGCCATCGGCTATGACAATCTCACCAGGCCGAAATCATTCCATCTGCGCGAAGCCATCTGATTTATTGAAAGACAAAAATGTCCAAGCTGATCTCCAAATGGAACTACCCCACCACCGTCCGCTTCGGCGCCGGCCGCATCAAGGAATTGCCTGAGGTGCTGGCGGCCACCGGCATCAAGCGGCCGTTGTTCGTCACCGATCCTGGACTGGCGAAACTGCCGGTCGTCGCCTCGACCCTAGAGATCCTCGACGATGCGAAGGTCCCTTACGGCGTTTTCTCCGAGGTCAGGCCGAACCCGGTCGAATCCAACCTGACCGCCGGCATCGCCGTGTTCAAGAAGGGCAAGCATGACGGCGTCATCGCCTTCGGCGGCGGCTCGGCGCTCGATCTCGGCAAGCTGATCGCCTTCCAGGCCGGGCAGACGCGGCCGGTGTGGGATTTCGAGGATGTCGACGACTGGTGGACGCGCGCCAATTCGGATGCCATCGCGCCGATCATCGCCGTGCCGACCACCGCCGGGACCGGATCGGAGGTTGGCCGCGCCGGCGTCATCACCAATGAGGCTACGCACACCAAGAAAGTCATCTTCCATCCCAAATTGTTGCCGGCTATCGTCATTGCCGATCCGGAGCTTTCGGTCGGCATGCCGGGCTTCATCACCGCCGGTACCGGCATGGATGCGCTGGCCCATTGCCTCGAAGCCTATTGCGCGCCCGGCTACCATCCGATGGCCGACGGCATCGCCGTCGAAGGTGTGAGGTTGGTCTTCGAGAACCTGCCGAAGGCCTATGCCAACGGCGGGGATCTCGTTGCGCGCGCCCATATGATGAGCGCCGCCGCCATGGGCGCCACCGCCTTCCAGAAAGGGCTCGGCGCCATCCATTCGCTGTCGCACCCGGTCGGCGCGCTCTACGACACCCATCACGGCATGACCAACGCGGTGTTCATGCCCTATGTTCTGGCCTTCAACCGGGACTCCATCGAGGAGCGTATCGGCCGGCTCGCCGCCTATTGCGGCATCAAGGGCGGCTTTGACGGCTTCGCCAAAGCCATCATCAAGCTTCGCAAGGAACTGAAGGTGCCGCATGCACTGCCCGGCCTTATCAAGGGGCTCGACATGGACAAGAAGCGTAAGACGCTGATCGCCGATATGGCGGTGGTCGATCCGACTGCCGGCGGCAACCCGGTCAAGCTGACCAAGAAGGCGGCGCTGACCTTGCTCGAAAACGCCATCGCCGGCACGATCTGAGGCGTTTTCCGCGCCGCAAAGTGATCTGAAAAGGGGCTATGAAAACAAGGGGGAGGATGACGGGCAAGGCAAAAACTAATTAGCCGGAAAAAGAATCGCGGAGCGATTGCTACATCAGGTTAAAAAGAGTTTACTTTTTCGCACTGCGAGCAGCCGCTTTCACAAAGCTTTCATCTGGCTGTCACATGAAAACGATACCGCATCGCAGGCGTCCAACGGCGTCAGTTCAACGGAGAGAACACATGTTCAAATTCACGGGGAAAGTGCTTTCCCTTTCGGCCGCGGCGCTTTTCGCGTCGACGGTGATTTCGTCCGCGGATTCGCTGGACGATCTCGTCAAGGCCGCCAAGGCGGAAGGCCAGCTCACCACCATCGCGTTGCCGCATGACTGGTGCGGCTACGGCGACGTCATTGCAGGCTTCAAGGCGAAGTATCCGGAAATCACCGTCAACGAACTCAATCCCGATGCCGGTTCCGGCGACGAGATCGAGGCGATCAAGGCCAACAAGGACAACAAGGGCCCGCAGGCGCCCGACGTCATCGACGTCGGCCTGTCCTTCGGCCCGACCGCCAAGGCTGATGGCCTGATCCAGCCCTACAAGGTGTCGACCTGGGACTCGATCCCCGACAGCGCCAAGGATGCCGAAGGTTTCTGGACCGGCGACTATTACGGCGTGCTTTCCTTCCAGGTGAACAAGGATCTCGTCAAGGAAGCTCCGGCCGACTGGGCCGACCTGCTGAAGCCGGAATTCGCCAACTCGGTGGCCCTTGCCGGTGATCCGCGTGCCTCGAACCAGGCGATCCAGGCGGTTTATGCCGCCGGCCTGTCGTCAGGCGCCGCCGCTGGTGAAGCTGCCGGTACCGCTGGCCTCGACTTCTTCAAGAAGCTCAATGCCGCCGGCAATTTCGTGCCGGTCATCGGAAAGGCCGCGACGCTCGCCCAGGGCCAGACCCCGATCCTCGTCACCTGGGACTACAACGCGCTCGCAGGCCGCGACACGCTGAAGGGCAATCCGCCCGTCGACGTCGTCGTGCCGAAGACCGGTGTTGTCGCCGGTGTCTACGTGCAGGCGATCAGCGCCTACGCGCCGCATCCGAATGCAGCCAAGCTCTGGCTCGAATACCTCTACTCGGACGAAGGCCAGATCGGCTGGCTGAAAGGCTATTGCCACCCGATCCGCTTCAACGATCTCGCCAAGAACGGCAAGATCCCGGCTGACATCCTGGCCAAGCTGCCGCCGGCCGAAGCCTATGCGTCCGCCGTGTTCCCGACACTCGAGGAGCAGGGCAAGTCCAAGGAAGCCATCACCAAGAACTGGGATGCCGTCGTCGGCGCCAACGTGAAGTAACTCACACCATGCCGGGCGGCTTCGCGGCCGCCCGGTCCTTCTCTCGAAGACGGTAGCCGGCGCATGACCGATATCTCATTGTCCGACCACGCTGTTACCGGGAAGACTGCGCCTCCCGCCGAAGCACGCAGCATGCGGCTGCCGACACAATGGCTTGGTGTCGCGCCTTTCTTCATCTTCGCCATCATGTTCCTCATCCTGCCCACGCTCTATCTGATGCTGGGTGCATTCCAGAACGATGCCGGCGAATTCACGCTCGAGAACATCGCAGCGCTGGCGCAACCGTCCATCGTTGCCGCCTACTGGATTTCGATCAAGATCAGTCTTGCGTCATCGCTGATTGGCGCATTTGCGGGCCTGGCGATTGCCATCGCCATCGTGCGCGGTGGCCTGCCGGACTGGATACGTTCGGCGACACTGACCTTTTCCGGCGTGGCCTCCAATTTTGCCGGCGTGCCGCTGGCCTTTGCCTTCCTCGCCACGCTCGGCCGCCTCGGCCTTGCGACGGTGATCCTGAACACCGTGTTCGGCCTTAACATCTACGCGCACGGCTTCAACATCCTGTCATTCTGGGGCCTGACACTGACCTATGTCTATTTCCAGATACCGCTGATGGTGGTGATCATCGTGCCGGCCATCGACGGGCTGAAGAAGGAATGGGGCGAGGCTGCCGCGACGCTGGGCGCGACCATGTCCCAGTACTGGCGCATGGTGGTCATTCCGGTGATCTGGCCGAGTTTCCTCGGCACCGTGATCCTGTTGTTCGCCAACGCCTTCGGCGCCATCGCCACCGCCTATGCGCTGACCGGCTCGTCGCTCAACATCGTGCCGATTTTGCTCTATGCACAGATCCGTGGAGATGTGCTGCACAATGCCCATCTCGGTTATGCCATCGCCTTCGGCATGATCGTCATCACAGGTCTTGCCAATGTGTTCTACATCTGGTTCCGGACCCGTTCCGAGAGGTGGCTGAAATGAAGTCGGGAAAGTTCTGGGCCTGGCTCGTCTTTGCTCTTGGCGCGGCCTACTTTTTCATCCCGCTGATCGCGACCGTGGAGTTCTCGATGCGCATGCGGCGCGGGGAGTACTCCTTCGACGCCTACAAGGTCGTGTTGGGCGATGCCCGCTTCCAGGCCACCTTCGGCTATTCGGTACTGGCCGCCGTTTTCACCATCATTCTCGGCGTGCTGATCGTGGTGCCCGCCGCTTATTGGATTCGGCTTCGGCTGCCGCAATTGCGGCCGATCGTCGAATTCATTACCCTGCTGCCGCTGGTCATTCCGGCCATCGTCATCGTCTTCGGCTACATCAGAATGTACGGGTCGAATTCGCCGCTGCCGTTCCTGGCGACCGATACAGGCACCAATGCCTTGCTGGTCATCGGCTATGCAACACTGGCGCTGCCGTACATGTATCGCGCCGTCGACACCGGGCTTCGCACCATCGACGTGCGCACACTGACGGAGGCGGCACAGATCCTTGGTGCTGGTTGGGGGACGATCATCACCCGTGTCATCCTGCCCAACGTGCTGATCGCGGTGCTCTCGGGCGCCTTCCTCACCTTCGCCATCGTCATCGGCGAATTCACCATGGCCAGCCTGCTCAACCGGCCGGCCTTCGGCCCCTATCTGCAGAATATCGGCGCCAACCGCGCCTATGAGCCGGCGGCACTTGCCATCATCGCCTTCGCCATCACCTGGGGCTGCATGTCGCTGATCCAGATACTGTCCCGCTTCGCGCCGAAATCGGCGAACCGCCCAAATTGATCGAGAGAACCACGCCATGGCCGACCCATTCCTCTCCATCCAGCACGTTCGAAAATCCTTCGGCGCCACAACGGTGGTCGAGGACTTCAATCTTGACGTCGAGCGCGGCGAATTCGTCTCCTTCCTCGGCCCGTCCGGCTGCGGCAAGACCACCGTGCTGCGCATGGTGGCGGGCTTCGAGGAGCCGAGCGCGGGCACGATCGTCGTCGGCGGCAAGGACATTACGAGGTTGAAACCCAACCAGCGCAATGTCGGCATGGTGTTCCAGGCCTATGCGCTGTTTCCGAACCTGACCGTGGCGCAGAATATCGGCTTTGGCCTGAAGGTCGCCGGCATGCCCAGGGCGGACATCGATGCTCGTGTCGCCGAAATGCTCGGCATCATCAAGCTGCCGCAGATGGCGGATCGCTATCCCTACCAGCTCTCGGGCGGCCAGCAGCAGCGTATCGCATTGGCCCGCGCTATCGCGCCGAAGCCGAAGCTGCTGCTGCTCGACGAGCCGCTGTCGGCGCTCGACGCCAAGGTGCGCGTGTCGCTGCGCGAGGAAATCCGCTCGATCCAGAAGAAGCTCGGCATCACCACTATCTTTGTCACGCACGACCAGGAAGAGGCGCTGTCGATCTCCGACCGCATCGCCGTCATGTATGGCGGCAAAGCCGAGCAGGTCGGCACGCCGTTCGAGATCTACAACCGTCCGGCGACCAAGTTCGTCGCCAATTTCGTCGGCACGCTGAACGTGCTGGAAGGCACCGTCACCGATGCGGCTGCAGGCACGGTGCGGGTCAATTCCGAACAGGTTTCGCTCAAGGGCAAGCTCAACGGCTCCAAATCAGGTGACACGCTGTCGCTGGCGCTGCGTCCGGAAGCGATTTCGCTGGGCCGTCAGCCCGGCCGTGACTCCAGCCTTTCGGGAGAAATCTCCGAAGTGCATTTTCTCGGCTCGGTCATCCGGGTTCGCGTCGGCATCGGTGGCAACACGGTCTCGCTCGACACCTTCAACAGCCCGGCAACCCCGCCACCCGCAGTCGGTGAAAAGGCCGAGATCTCGTTCTCGTCGAGCGACATGCTGGTGCTGCACTAGGCTGATGCGCTTGCTCAAAATGAATGGCTGCATCCCGGTCTGCGAAGACGGGAGATGCTTCCGTCCGCGTGGCAATGGGCTGCAATGCAGGGAAGTCCGTGTTTAAGCGAGCCCTCTATCGGTGATTTCGATGTCCGTGCGGTCGGCGCATTTGTCGATTTGGCAGGGCATCGGTGGAAGGCAATTCGAGGCATATTCCCATCGGCTCGAGCTTGCTGGCCAATCAACAGTTTCCAGCCGCTTTGCCACTGCCAGCGTCTCGCATCCCGGCTATAACAGGCCATGGCGCTTTTCGAACTGACACTCGTTCTGCTGTTGATCGCCGTTGCGCTGACGGCGCTGTCGCGGCGCGTACAGGTTCCCTATCCCTCTTTGCTGGCGCTGGCCGGGGTGGCCATCGCCTTCGTGCCTGGCGTGCCGACCATAGAGATCGATCCGGAACTGGCGCTAGCCCTGTTCATCGCGCCGGTGCTGCTCGATGCCGCCTATGATACCTCGCTGCGCGATCTCAACCGCTACAGGGTGCCGCTTGTGCTGCTGGCGCTTGGTGCCGTCCTGTTCACGACAGCGACGGTCGCACTTGCCGGCTGGGCGATGGCAGGCCTGCCGATCGCCGCGGCCATAGCGCTTGGCGCCATCGTGGCGCCGCCCGATGCGGTTGCGGCATCGGCCGTGCTTGGCCAGTTCAAGGTGCCGCACCGCATCACTGCCATTCTGCAAGGCGAGAGCCTGCTCAACGACGCCACCGCCTTGCTGATCTACCGGATGGCGATTTCGGCGGCAGCAGGTTCCATTCTGCTGAGCAGCGCCGTTCCGATGATCCTGCTGTCCACGCTCGGCAGCCTTGCCGCCGGCTACCTGCTTGGCCGGGTGTCTCTGATGACGCTGGGCCGGATCGAGGACCCGGCGAGCGGCACTGTGGTGCAATTTGCCGGCACATTCGGGGTCTGGATCCTGGCTGACAGGATCGGACTATCGGCCATCATCACCATAGTCGTCTATGCCATGACGATCGCCCGCACCGCACCGCGCCGCATGCCGGCCAGAAACCGCATCAGCTCCTATTCGGTCTGGGAGACGGCGGTCTTCGTGCTCAATGTTCTGGCTTTCGTGCTGATGGGCCTGCAGGCGCGTACGATCGTCGGCAGGCTTGCCGGGCAGGGGCAGACCGATGCGTTCGTCCTGGCCGGGACAGTGCTTGCCATCGTCATCGTCTCACGCCTCATCTGGGTGCTGGGGTGCGGAGCGATCATCAGGTGGTTTGGCCGTTTCGGCGTGGCTGATCGTCAGCGTGACGCTCCGTCGTTTCGTGGCGGCGTGCTGATCGGCTGGTGCGGGATGCGAGGTTTGGTGACGCTTGCGGCGGCATTCGCCCTGCCGGCTGAATTCCCGGCCCGCGACCCGATCGTGCTCGCTGCTTTCACGGTCGTGCTCGGCACGCTGGTGCTGCAAGGCATGAGCTTGAAGCCGCTGCTGCGCCTGCTGAACCTCGACCCTGACGAAACCGTCGACCGCGAGGTTGCGCAGGCGCGTGTTGTGGTCATGCAGGCCGCCCTCGACATATTGAGCGGCAAGACATCGGACGCGGCGGCCGCGGTGCGCGAGCAATATGCCGCTCAACGCAAGATCGCCAAAAATCCCGACGATGCCCAGGCGGCGACCGAATATGACCGCTTGCGTCTTTATGCGATCAAGAGCCAGCGCGACGCGCTGGAGGAATTGCGCCGCAACGGGACGATTGGCGACGAAGCCTATCATCGCCTGGAGGAAGAGATCGACTGGACCGAACTGGCGGCGTCGCCACCCGGCCGGTTCCAGCCGCTGAATACATAAGGCATCGCACGCCGTTTTCCGGCGCACGGAAGATATCGAAGTGCTTCGGGATCGGTGCATGATCCCGGTGAAGCAAGGCTGGTCCAAGCCACGTCCATTCTCCTGCACATTGCAACCGTGGCATCGAACCGCTACTGCCAACACGAAATTGAGCCGGATAAGCAATGAAGCTGGTCAGCTACAACATCCAGTACGGGTTCGGCGGCGACGGCCGCTACGATCTTTCGCGCGCCGCGCGCATCGTTGCCGGTGCCGACATCATTGCGCTGCAGGAAGTCGAGCGGCACTGGCAACGCAGCAATTACGACGACCAGCCGGAGCTGCTTTCCCGTCTGCTGCCCGAACATCACTGGGTCTACGGCCCGGCCTTCGACATGGACGCCAGCGAAAGGCGCGACGGCCGTCTGGTCAATCGGCGCCGCCAGTTCGGCACCATGGTGCTGTCGAAACTGCCGATCGTCTGGTCGCGGCTGCATGCGCTGCCAATGCGCCGAACGCAGCGGCCGCTCAACACCCGCAACGCCGCGCTTGAATGCATGATCCGCACGCCGGCAGGGCCGGTGCGGGTGTTGTCGCTGCATCTCGCCCATATCGCGGTCGAGGAGCGGCTGGAGCAGATCGACTACCTCATGGCCGAGCATCGCCGGGCACCGTCCGATGGCGGACCGTGGAGCGGCGTCGACGACGAGCCCACGCGCAATTGGACCAGCGGCGAAGCGGAGCCGGAAAACCCGCTGGCGGCGATCTGGATGGGTGATTTCAACATGGAGCCGGACAGCGCCGAGTATCGCCGCATCGTCGGCAGCACGCCCTACCATCGAGGTGCCGCCTATCTCAGCGGTTTCGTCGATGCCGCCGCCGTTGCCGGGGAGCCGGTTCCGGACTTCCACACCCATGTGAAGACCATCGACGGCAGACTGGCAAAGCGCCGGCTCGACCATTGCTTCGTCGGCGGCATGTTCGCCGGGCGGGTGCGTTCGATCAGTGCAGACATCGGCGAGGTTGCCTCGGATCATTTTCCGCTGCGGGTGGACATAGACCTGGAAACGCCGGGCATCGCCACATGAGCCGCGCATGACGCTTTTCGTCTTCTTTGCAGTGCTTGCCGCCGCTGCCATGCACGCGATCTGGAATGCGCTGGTCAAGGTTCATCTCGACCGCTTCCTGTCGATCACGCTGATGACATTAGGCATGGGCGCGGCGGCACTCGTGGTGCTGCCCTTCGTCGAAGTGCCGAAGGCGGAGGTGTGGCCCTACATCATCGCCTCCGTCGTTTTCCACATGGGCTACCGGACCTTCCTGATCGGCGCCTACAAGGCCGGCGATTTCGCCCAGACCTATCCGCTGGCGCGCGGCACCGCACCTCTGCTCTCAGCCTTCGGCGGCATGTTCGTCGTTGCCGAGATTCCCGGCCCGTTCGCCATGCTCGGCATCTTCCTGTTGTCGGCCGGCACGCTGGTGATGTCGTTTCGTGGCGGCGCGCATCTGGAAAAACTCAATCTGCGCGCGGTTGGCTTCGCGCTCGGCACTTCCATCTTCATCGCCAGCTATACGCTGTCGGACGGCAGTGGCGCGCGGCTGGCGGCAACCGCGCAGAGCTATGCCGCCTGGCTGTTCATCTGCGATGCTTTAGGCGCGTTGGTGCTGTGCCTCATCTTCCGCGGGCCGAAGGCGCTGCCGGTGTTGGCGCGCGACTGGAAGGCAGGGCTGTTCACCGGCGTACTCAGCGGCGCCGCCTATTGGATCGTCATGTGGGCGATGACCAAAGCACCGATCGCTTCGGTGGCCTCGCTGCGCGAAACCTCGATCCTGTTTGCCATGATGATCTCGGTCTTCGCTCTCGGCGAAAAAATGACCGGCTGGCGCGGTGCCGCCGCGCTCAGCATCGTGGCCGGCGTCGTCGCGCTGAGGCTTGGTTAGGCGCCGCTCAGGTCAGGACGGTCATCACCTGGCCACGTCGTTCCGGGCTGAAGCGGATGACGACGATGATGCAGACGGCGACCACGCCTGCGAACAGCGCCAGGGCATAGCCATAGCTGCCTCCGGCGCTTTCAGCGATTCCTGCCTGATAGGGGCCGCCATAGGACGCGGCGAGATTGCCCGCCTGATAGATAAAGCCGGGCAAGGTCGCCCGCACCGCTCCGGGCGAAAGCTCGTTGAGGTGCACGGGGATGACGCCCCAGGCACCCTGGACCGCGACCTGCATGACGAAGGCGCCGATGGCGAGCATGAACGGCGTGGTCGAGTAGGCCCATAGCGGGATGGATGGCAAGGCGATCAGGCATGCCAGCGTGATGGCGTTGACGCGGCCGATCTTCTCCGACAGCGCGCCGAAGGCCAGGCCGCCGACGATGGCGCCGATATTGGCAACGATGGTGATCCAGCTCACCGTATGCGGATCGAAGCCGTGCTGCTTCTTCAGGAAGGTAGGGTAGAGGTCCTGCGTGCCATGACTGAAGAAATTGAAGAACATCATCAGCACGACGGCATAGAGCGCGACGCCCCAGTGCTTCTGCAGCGTTTCCCACATGCCAGGTCGAGCCGTCTTCTGCGCTTCGACGAAGGCCGGCGATTCCGGCACATGCGAGCGGATGAAGAGCACGATCAGCGCCGGCACGAAGCTGAGCAGGAACATGGCGCGCCAGCCGATCGTGTAGCCGCCGATCGTCTGCTGATAGAGCAGGCCATAGACCACCGCCGCCAGCAGATAGCCGGCCGGATAGCCGCATTGCAGGATGCCGGAGACCATGCCGCGTGCGCTCGGCGGAATGGATTCCATGGCCAGCGAACTGCCCAGCCCCCATTCGCCGCCCATGGCGATGCCGAACAAAGCACGCAGGGCGAGGAATATGCCGAGATTGGGCGAGAAGGCGGCCAGCGCGCCGATCACCGAATAGCTGACGATGTTGAGCATGAGGATCGGCTTGCGCCCGTATTTGTCGGCAAGCATGCCGAAGAAGAACGCGCCGATGAAGCGTGTCGCCAAGGTCAGGAACAGCGCCTTGGAGACCGCGGGCACGTCGGCGTGGAATTCGGTCGCGATATCGGTGAGCAGGAATGTCAGAAGGAAGAAATCGAAAGCATCGAGCGTCCAGCCCAGGAATGAGGCGAGGACGGTCTTCTTCTGCTGCGAATTAAGGTGCAAATCTTCCTCCATCATCATCGATGGGCGAATTATCGGCCAGTTCAGGGAAGACCGGTGGTCACGTTTTCGCGCGGCTCATTTGATCGAACGCCCGCTGGAATGGCGGAAGGTGCGATGAGGAGCGAGCGGTGCCATCTGTCGATGAACTCGATCGTGGCTTGAGAATGAGGTCTAGATTTCGAGATCAAACACCAGCAGCCCGTCCGTGCCGCCTTCCAGGGCAGCGACCAGGCGCGCGCCGGCGCGCTGGTGCGCTTCATGCACAAGATAGGCATCGCGCGCGGCGGCATCGCGGAAATCGATGGTGAAGCCGTGGGTGAAGCCGCGTGCGAACGGCTCCGGGCTGACATTGGCGCTGAATTTTACGGCGTCCATGCCGTCGATCACCTGTCGAAGCGCCTCGAGATCGGAATGGATCGCCATGCGCTCGGCGGCGGCAACATCGTTGCGAAACTTGGCGAAAACACAGTGCCTAATCATGTCTTACCCCTCAGTGGCTAAGCAGCCCGGTTTCCGGAAAACACCGCCGGCGGCAGCGGCTCGCGGCCAAGGACCAGGTCGGCGCCCTTTTCACCGACCATGATGGTCGGTGCATTGGTGTTGGATGAAGGCACGCGCGGCATCACCGAGGCGTCGCAGACGCGCAGGCCCTCGATGCCGCGCAGCCGCAGATCCGGCGTCACGACAGCCATCTCGTCATGGCCCATGCGGCAGGTGCCGACGGGATGGTGGTCGGTCTTGGAACTGCGGCAGGCATAGTCGAACAGCTCGTCGTCGCTGGCGAGTGACGGGCCGGGCAGCACCTCGCGCAGCACGTAAGGGGCAAGCGCCTTCTGCCGCATGATCTCGCGGGCCAGCCGCAGCCCCTTGATCGACATGGCGCGGTCATAGGGATCGGACCAGTAGTTCGGATCAATCAGCGGGTGGTCGGCCGGGTCGGCGCTCTTCAGCCGCACCGTGCCGCGCGAGCGCGGCCGCAGGAAGGCCGAGTTCAAAGTGACGCCGGGATTGTTCAGCTTCTCGACGCCGGCCTCGATACCCGAGCCCAGACCGAGATGGAACTGGATGTCGGGCGAGGCGGCTGTCGGATCGGCGTACCAGAAGCCGCCGGTCTCGAACAGGCTGGAGGCCACCGGCCCCTTCTTCAGCAGCAGATATTGCAGGCCGGCCCAGGCCGTGCGGTGCAGCTTGGCGTAGTTGTCATAGGTGTGATCGCCGGTGCATTCGGCGATGACGAACAGATCGAGATGGTCCTGCATGTTGGAGCCGACGCCGGGCAGGTCGTGCACCGGTGTGATGCCGACCGACTTCAGATGGTCCGCGGGGCCGATGCCCGACTGCATCAGGAGTTTCGGCGAGCCGATGGCGCCGGACGAGACGATCACCTCGCGTTCGGCGCGCAGGATTTTCTTCTCGCCGCCCGGCCTGTCGACCACCTCGACGCCGATGGCGCGGCCCTTCTCGACGACGATGCGCGTCACCAGCACGTCGGTTCGGACGGTCAGGTTCTTGCGGGCGCGGATCGGCTTCAAATAGGCGACTGAAGCGGACGAGCGCCGGGCATCCTTCTGGGTCAACTGGTAGTAGCCGACGCCTTCTTGGGCAGCGCCGTTGAAGTCCGGGTTGAAGGGGATGCCCATCTCCTGGCCGGCACGGAAATAGGCTTCGCAGATCGGCAACGGCGCAATCGGGTTCGAGACGCCGAGCGGCCCCTGGTCGCCGTGAAAATCGTTGGCGTAGCGCTGGTTGTTCTCAGCGCGTTTGAAATAGGGCAACACATCGCGATAGCCCCAGCCGGCGAGGCCCTCTTCCTTCTCCCAGGCGTCGTAATCGCGGGCGTTGCCGCGTGTATAGATCTGGGCGTTGATGGACGAGCCGCCGCCGACAACCTTGGCCTGCGTGTACCAGAAGACGCGATCCTTCATGTTTCTCTGCGGCACGGTCGACCAGCCCCAGGAGGCGATGCCTTTGGTCATCTTGGCGAAGCCTGCCGGCATGTGGATGTAAGGATGCCAGTCCTTACCGCCAGCCTCCAGCAGCAGGACCGAATTTGCCGGATTCTCGCTCAGCCGGTTGGCCAGAACGCAGCCGGCCGGACCGGCGCCCACGATGATGTAGTCGGTCATGACACTGTCCACTTACAGCCGCGGCACGGAGAGCGCACCGTCGACATTGATGATCGAGCCGGTCGAAAAGCCGAGTTTTCCGCCAGCGAGTGTTGCCACCACCGCGCCGATGTCTGATGCTTCGCCCCAGCGTTTGGCTGGCACCAGACCGCCGTCGATGAGGGCGTCATATTTGGCGGTCACGCCTGATGTCATATCGGTGCGGATGATGCCTGGCCGGACCTCGAACACGCCGATATTTTCGGGCGCAAGCCTAAGCGCCAGGTTCTTCACCCACATTGAAAGGCCGGCTTTCGAGATGCAATAGTCCGGCCGCTCCGGCGATGCCATTTCAGCGCTGACCGAGGTGATGGTGATGATCGACCTCTGGTGATCGCCTGGCGCAGCCAGCATCGCCTTGGCCACGGCCTGGCTGAGGAACACGGTGCCGCGCAGATTGATGCCGAGCGTGCGGTCGAAATTCTCCGGCTTGAGGTCCAAGAGGTCACCGCGCACCACGGCGCCGACGCCGGCATTGTTGACCAGGCAGTCGATGCGACCGAAGGCGTTCGTTGCGGCGGTGACGAGGGCTGGATGGTCGTCGAGGTTGGCGATGTCACAACGCACATAGGCGAATTTTGAGCCGCGGGCGGCAATGGCGGCGGCAAGTTCGTCTGGAGCTTGGTCAGCAAGATCGGCGACCAGAATATCGAAGCCGGCATCCGCCAGTGCCTCGGCGCAGGCAAGCCCAATGCCGCGCGCGCCGCCGGTGACGATGGCGGAGGGGCGGGTCATTGGAAGCTAGCCTTGCGGATGTCAGCGCCGCCCCTCATCGCCCTGCCGGAGCGTTCGTCGTTCGAAAAGCCAAGCAGTTGGCTTTTCGTCCGCTGCGCGGACCACTCCTCAACCCCCCGTATAGTGACGGGGAGAAGGACGCTCGCGCCGCCGTTCTCGACAATCGCCAAAGGATCGCCGAGGTTGCGACCAGCTTTCTTCTCCCCGTTTACGGGGAGAAGAAAGCTGGTCGCAACCT
>NZ_RZTC01000007.1:0-26906 GCF_004023165.1 Mesorhizobium sp. M7A.F.Ca.MR.176.00.0.0
GCCCTGCATCGTTGCATCTTAGCGCAAAAATCGTGGCTGCAAGATAATATGAAACTCTTGTCGGCGGCAGGCGAGCATTTTTATGCTTTCGAATGCGCGGCGCGCGGATGAGAGCCTGGGGCTGGACAGGAAAGGTTCTGTCTCAGCTCTTGTTGACCGCCAGCGTCACAGTCAGGTCTTCCATGCGCTGTGCCAACGCGCCGAGCGCGTTGGTGAGCACGCTATCGCTCTTGTCGGCCTTGGTCAGAGCCTCGTCGCGGGTCTTGCGCAAGGTCAGCACTTCGCTTTCCATGCCCTTGACGCGTTTTTGCAACTCGGAGAGTTCATCCATCACCATAATGCCGGCCATCACGGTCAGCCGCTGATCGCCGATCTCGCCGAACGAGTCCTTCAGGTGTGAAACATAGCGGTCGAAGCGTTCGGCAAGGTCGATCAGATGCTCTTCCTGGCCCTCGTCGCAGGCCATGCGATACTGCTTGCCGTCGATTGAAACCGTGACCTGTGCCATCGGGCCAGCTCCTATCTGTCCAACACGGCGCGGATGGTTTCCATGGCGGTCACCAAACGTCGCGAGACTTCCTTGTTGGCATCTTCCAGCCGTTCGGCGCGCGCTTCGGAATTATCGAGTTCCTGCGCCAGCCGCGAGCGGTCGGCATTCATCCGCTGCACCTCGGCCTCGGCTTCGGAGTAGTCGCGTTCATGCTCGAGCTTGGCCGCGACGGCGTTTTCCAGCCCCTCGATGGCCTTGCCCAGCCTCGCGATGACTTCCTTGAGTGTGGCTTCCCCGGTCATGGCCTTCGTCCTGTGCCCTGCCCATCACCGAATCGTTCACGTTCAGAACGCGTTATCCCTGAAACATTAGGCACCGGGTGAAGGCAACGTCAACAAAGCTCTCGCGACTGTCCCCCGCTAACGCTAATGTAGGTCCGCCGCCGGCATCACAAGACCGGCAAATGTGCACCCGATTTGTTGACTAAAAGCCCGCGCCTGCTATGTGTCGCGCACCCTTTTCAAGGGCTCTCCCAAGCCCCCAAACCCCCACTTCTGGAGGAACCATGACGTCGCGTGAACAACATGACCGGATGGCCAATGCGATCCGCTTTCTCTCCATGGACGCCGTCGAGAAGGCAAATTCCGGCCATCCAGGCCTGCCCATGGGCTGCGCCGATATCGCCACGGTGCTGTTCACGCGCTTCCTGAAATATGATCCCAAGGCCCCGCACTGGGCCGACCGCGACCGTTTCATCCTGTCGGCCGGCCATGGCTCGATGCTGCTCTATTCGCTGCTGCATCTGACCGGCTACGAAGACATGACCCTCGACCAGATCAAGCACTTCCGTCAGTTGGGCTCGAAGACCGCCGGCCATCCCGAATACGGCCATGCCACCGGCATAGAGACGACGACCGGCCCGCTCGGCCAGGGTCTCGCCAATTCGGTCGGCTTCGCGCTCGGCGAGCGCATCATGAATGCCGCCTTCGGCAACGATCTCGTCGATCATTACACCTATGTGCTGGCCGGCGACGGCTGCCTGATGGAAGGTGTTTCCCAGGAAGCCATCGCGCTTGCCGGCCATCTCAAGCTCAACAAGCTGATCGTCTTCTGGGACAACAACGACATCTCGATCGACGGTCCGGTCTCGCTGTCCGACAACACCGATCAGGTGGCCCGCTTCCAGGCCTCCGGCTGGAATGCCAGCCACATCGACGGCACCGATCCCGAAGCGATCGCTTATGCCATCGAAGCCGCCCGCCATTCCGACAAGCCGACCATGATCGCCTGCAAGACGACCATCGGCTTCGGCGCGCCGACCAAGGCCGGCACCAACAAGGCGCACGGTTCGCCGCTCGGTGCCGACGAGATCGCCGGCGCTCGCAAGTTCTTCAACTGGGATTCGCCGCCCTTCGAGATTCCGGCCGACATCCTCGACGCCTGGCGCACCGCCGGCAAGGCCGGCGCCAAGGCGCGCACCGACTGGGAAGGCCGCTTGGCCAAGGCCGATGCCAAGCTGAAGGCCGAGTTCGAACGCCGCCTCAGCGGCAAGCTGCCGTCCAATTTCGACGCCATCATTGCCGATTACAAGAAGAAGCTGTCGGCCGACAAGCCGAAGGTCGCCACCCGCAAATCGTCCGAGATGGCGCTGGAAGTCATCAACGGCGCCGTGCCCGAGACCATCGGCGGCTCCGCCGACCTGACCGGCTCCAACAACACCAAGACCAGCCAAACCAAGAACATCACCTCGGACGACTATGGCCAGCGCTATATCCATTACGGCATCCGCGAGCACGGCATGGCGGCTGCGATCAACGGCCTGACGCTGCATGGCGGCCTCATCGCCTATGGCGGCACTTTCATGTGCTTCTCCGACTACGCCCGCCCGTCGATGCGGCTGGCATCGCTGATGGGCATCCGCTCGATCTTCGTCATGACCCATGATTCCATCGGTCTGGGCGAAGACGGCCCAACCCACCAGCCGGTCGAGCATCTGGCCGCATTGCGTGCCATTCCCAACCACAATGTCTTCCGCCCGGCCGACGCGGTCGAAACCGCCGAATGCTGGCAGATCGCCCTGGAGTCGGAAAAGACGCCGTCGACGTTGGCGCTGACCCGCCAGAACCTGCCGACGGTGCGTACCGAATTCTCGGCGAAGAACCTCAGTGGACAGGGTGCCTATGAGGTGGCTGCCGCCAGCGGCGAGGCAGCGGTGACGATCTTCGCCACCGGCTCCGAGGTCGAGATCGCGCTTGGCGCGCGCGACCTGCTGGAAAAGCACGGCCATCCGACCCGCGTCGTCTCGGTGCCCTGCTTCGAACTGTTCGACCAGCAGAGCGACGACTACCGCAAGAAAACGATCGGCAACGCGCCGATCAAGATGGCGATCGAGGCCGGCATACGCCAGGGTTGGGATCATCTGATCGGCTCCGACGGCATCTTCGTCGGCATGACAGGCTTCGGCGCCTCGGGCACGATCGAGCAACTCTATCCGCATTTCGGCATTACCGCCGAAGCCGCGGCCAAGGCGGCGGAAGCCCGCCTGCATACCAAGTAGGTTCAAGGTTCGGCGAAATCGCGAAAGGCGGACTCGCCGGGCTGGCCCAACTTAATCGATTTAAATCCACGCCACTGCGGCTGGATTCTTTCTGCTTCCACCGCTATGAAACTGCGGACCCCTCATCCGCCCTCCAACTCCCAGGGAGAGAATTATGACCGTCAGAGTTGCCATCAACGGATTTGGCCGCATCGGCCGCAACATCCTGCGCGCCATCCATGAATCCGGCCGCAAGGACATCGACGTCGTCGCCGTCAACGACCTCGGCCCGGTCGAGACCAATGCGCATCTGTTGCGCTACGACAGCGTGCACGGCCGCTTCCCGCATGAAGTTTCGGTTTCCGGCGATCAGATCACCGTCGGCAAGGAAACGTTCAAGGTCACCGCGATCAAGGATCCGACGCAGCTACCGTGGAAGGAACTCGGCATCGACATCGCGCTCGAATGCACCGGCATCTTCACCGCCCGTGACAAGGCAGCGGCACACCTGACCGCCGGCGCCAAGCGCGTCATCGTTTCGGCCCCTGCCGAAGGCGCCGACCTCACCGTCGTCTACGGCATCAACCACGACCAGTTGACCAAGGACCATATCGTCATCTCGAATGCCTCGTGCACCACCAACTGCCTGGCACCGCTGGCAGCCGTGCTGCATGAGACCGTTGGCATCGAAAAGGGCATGATGACGACGATCCATTCCTACACTGGCGACCAGCCGACGCTGGACACCATGCACAAGGATCTCTACCGCGCCCGCGCCGCTGCCCTGTCGCAGATCCCGACCTCGACGGGTGCCGCCAAGGCGATCGGGCTGGTGCTGCCCGACCTCAAGGGCAAGCTCGACGGCATCTCGATCCGCGTGCCGACCCCGAACGTCTCGGTCGTCGACTTCAAGTTCATCGCCAAGCGGTCGACCACGGTGCAGGAGATCAACGAAGCGGTGATCGCCGCTTCCAACGGCAAGCTGAAGGGCATTCTCGGCGTCACCCATCATCCGAACGTGTCGATCGACTTCAACCACGATCCGCGCTCCTCGATCATGGCGCTCGACCAGACCAAGGTGATGGACGGCAACTTCGTGTCGGTGCTGTCCTGGTACGACAATGAATGGGGTTTCTCCAACCGCATGGGCGACACATCGGTCGCCTTCGGCAAGACCATCGCCTGATCACAAAGCTTTCTTTTCGAGACTTGGAACGCCCGGCTTTGCCCGGGCGTTTTTCATGAGCGCAGCTTGCGCCTTTCCAAATTGTGTCCTGGACGCCAAAACATCCAAAAATCAGCGGCATAGGCCAAAAAGCCACCCTGCCGCCTTGCACTGGTCACGTCTTCGCCCCACTCTCTCGCAAAGCAGGAGACAGACGAATTTGAGGGGCTGATTTCAGGATGGAGCATGCGATCTATCTCGTCACGCTGGTCGGCACAGCGCTTGTCGTCGCCGCCGCGTTTTCGAGCCTGATCGCCTTCCGCTTCGGCGCTCCTCTTCTGCTCCTGTTTCTCTGCATTGGCCTCGCCACCGGCACCGACGGACTCGGCATCCAGTTCGACAACGCCCGCATCGCTTATTTTGCCGGCTCACTGGCGCTGGCCGTCATCCTGTTCGATTCCGGTTTCGGCACGCCGCTCAACGCCTTGCGGCAGGCTGCAGGCCCGGCTTTGTCGCTGGCGACCTTCGGCGTGCTTGTCACCACCGGCCTGTTCGGCGTCGCCGCCCATTATCTGCTCGATCTCACCTGGCTGGAATCCTTCCTGCTCGGGGCTGCCGTCGCCTCCACCGATGCGGCGGCCGTGTTCTTCCTGCTGCGCGCCGGCGAGATCAATCTGCGCGAACGCGTGCGCTCGACGCTCGAGGTGGAATCCGGCACCAACGACCCGATCGCCATCTTCCTGACCATCACGCTGGTCGAGATCATCGCCGCCCATGCCAACCCCGAAACCAATGTCCTGGTCACCAGCCTGTTCCTCGGCTTCCTCCTCAACATGGGCCTTGGCGCTGTCGTCGGCGTGCTCGGCGGCCTCGCCATCGTGCGCCTCGTCGACCGGCTCAATCTCGACCACGGCCTGCTGCCGATCTTCGTGCTGACCTTGTCGCTGATGGTGTTTGCAGCCGCCGGCGCCATTGGCGGCTCGGGCTTCCTGGCGGTCTATATCGCCGGCCTCATCTCGGGCAATTCCGATATCCGCGCCGTCACCATCCTCAAGCGCTTCCAGGACGGCATGTCATGGCTGGCACAGATCATCATGTTCCTCATCCTCGGCCTGTTCGCGACACCGTCGCAATTTCCGGCGATCATGGTGCCGGCGGTGCTGCTCGGCCTGTTCCTGATGTTCATCGCCCGCCCGATCGCGGTCTGGCTCTGCCTGATCCCGTTCCGTCTGCCGCGCCCCGAGGTCGCCTTCGTCTCCTGGGTCGGCCTGCGCGGCGCGGTGTCGATCCTGCTCGCCATCACCCCGCTGCTGGGCGGGCTGGAAAACGGCCGTGTCATCTTCAACACCGCCTTCATCATCGTACTCGTGTCGCTGGTCATCCAGGGCTGGACAGTCGGACCGCTGGCGCGTCGCCTCGGTCTGATCGTGCCGGCACGGCTCGGACCGCTGGACAAGGTCGAGCTGGAACTGCCGGGCTCGGCCCATCACGAGCTTCTTGCCTATCGCGTTGCACACGGCAGCCCGGTGGCGCGCGGCGAGCGCATCCCACGCTGGGCGCGACCCTCGCTGGTGTTGCGCGACGGCCGCTCGATGCGCTTCCAGGACATGGGCCGGCTCGCCGCCGGCGACCAGGTCTACATTTTCGTGCCGGACCGCTATCCGCGCCTGCTCGACAAGCTGTTCGCGAGCCGTGCAGTGGTCGATCCCGAGGATGCCGATTTCTTCGGTGCCTTCGCCGTCGACCCCGCGCGCTCCGCCGCTGAACTGGAAGCGGCCTATACGCCAGGCCTGACCGAAGCGGAGCAAAAGCTCACCGTTGGCGCGCTGGTCACGGCGCGGCTCGGCGGCCATGCCGAATACGCCGACCGCGTCCTGCTCGGCCCGATAGAACTGATCGTCCGCGACGTCGACGACAAGGGCAAGATCATAGGCCTCGGCCTCTCGTTCGAGCCGACCGCGCCGGTGGCGCGGGGGCCGGTCTTCCTCAGCGCCGGCGAAATCGGCGATCGTCTTTCCGCCTTCATCCGCAACTGGCGCAAGCCGACCGAGACGCAGGAGGCCGAGGCGCGGGCGGACGAAAAGCAGGCCCCGGAGCCAGCGCCGGAAAAGGCAGCAACCGAAAGCTGACAAACCCGCTATTGAGCGCTGCCATTCATCCGCCCCGCCGGTGCAAGATCGTGCCCACTTCAAAATTTCGGTTCGAGCGCGCCCTAAGCCTTGCATCGACACCGATGCGGGGTATGGTCCCCCGGTTTTTCGCGAAAGGAACCCCGCATGGCCGCCTTCAAGACACTCGACGATATCGGCAACATCAGCGGCAAGCGCGTGCTGGTGCGCGTCGACCTCAACGTGCCTGTCATTGAGGGCAAAGTCACCGACACCACCCGCATCGAACGCATCGCGCCGACCATCGCCGAGCTGTCAGGCAAGGGTGCCAAGGTCATCCTGCTCGCCCATTTCGGCCGACCCAAGGATGGTCCCTCGCCCGAATTCTCGCTGGAGCCTATCGCCAAGGCGACAGCTGATGTGCTTGGCCGTCCCGTCGGGTTTGCCTCCGACTGCGTCGGCGACACGGCCGGAAGCGCTGTCGCCGCCATGAACAAGGGCGACGTGCTGCTGCTCGAAAACACCCGCTTCTACAAGGCCGAGGAAAAGAATGACCCGGCCTTCACCGAAAAACTCGCCGCCAATGGCGATATCTTCGTCAACGACGCCTTCTCGGCCGCGCACCGCGCGCATTCTTCGACGGAGGGGCTGGCGCATCTGTTGCCGGCTTTTGCCGGCCGCACCATGCAGGCCGAGCTTGAGGCGCTGGAGAAGGGCCTGGGAAAACCGGTTCGTCCGGTCGTCGCCATTGTCGGCGGCGCCAAAGTCTCGACCAAGATCGATCTGTTGATGAACCTGGTGAAGAAGGTCGATGCCCTCGTCATCGGTGGCGGGATGGCCAACACCTTTCTTGCCGCGTGTGGCACCAATGTCGGCAAATCGCTGTGCGAGCATGATCTCGCCGCGACCGCCAAGCAGATCATGATCGAGGCGGCCGAGGCCGGCTGCGCCATCATCCTGCCGGTCGACGGCGTCGTCGCCAAGGAGTTCAAGGCGGGCGCGGAATGCGAGACCGTCGCCATATCGGACGTGCCGGCCGACGGCATGATCCTCGATGTCGGCGCCAAAACCGTGACGACCATCGGCGAATGGATCGACCGTGCCGCGACACTGGTCTGGAACGGCCCGCTCGGCGCCTTCGAGATCGCGCCCTTCGATCATGCGACGGTAGCGGCGGCCAAGCATGCGGCGGCGCGCACCAAGGAAGGCAAGTTGGTCTCGGTTGCCGGTGGCGGCGATACGGTGGCGGCGCTCAACCATGCCGGCGTCGCCGACGACTTCACCTATGTCTCGACCGCCGGCGGCGCTTTCCTGGAATGGATGGAAGGCAAGCCACTGCCCGGCGTCGACGTGTTGAAGCGCTGAGGCTCCGAGGCGAGGCGATCAACACTCGGAGAGCGAACAAGGCCGCCCGAGGCATTCAATCGATTCGAGCTTTCCGATGCCATTCCTTTGGCGGTAGACTTCCGTTAAGCGCGGAACAACCGTTTCAGGAGAAGCAACAATGAGCGAACGTCTCGAAGACATTGCCGCCGCAATCGTCGCCGACGGCAAGGGCCTGCTGGCGGCCGACGAAAGTTCAGGCACCATCAAGAAGCGCTTCGACGTCATTGGCGTCGAATCGACCGCCGACAGCCGCCGTGACTACCGCGAGATGATGTTCCGCACCAGGGAGGCGATGACCCGTTACATCTCCGGCGTCATCCTCTTTGACGAGACGATCCGCCAGAAGGCCGCCGACGGCACGCCGCTGGTCGACATCATCAAGGCGGCCGGCGCCATCCCCGGCATCAAGGTCGATGCCGGCGCCAAGCCGCTGGCCAGGTTTCCCGGCGACACCATCACCGAAGGCCTCGATGGCCTGCGCGAGCGCCTTGCCGATTACTACAAGCTGGGCGCCCGCTTCGCCAAATGGCGAGCGGTGATCGACATCGACCAGGCCAAGGGCGTGCCCTCGGCCAATTCGATCGGCTCGAACGCCCATGCACTTGCCCGCTATGCCGCCCTTTGCCAGGAGGCCGGCATCGTGCCGATCGTCGAGCCGGAAGTGCTGATGGACGGCGCCCACGACATCGATACCTGCTACGACGTCTCGAAGGCAACGCTGATCAAGCTTTATGACGAGCTCCATGCGGCTGGCGTCCTGCTGGAAGGCACCATCCTGAAGCCCAACATGGTGCTGGCCGGCAAGAAATCGGGCAAGGTGAGCAGCCCGGAAGAAGTCGCGGAAAAGACCATAAAGCTGTTTCGCGAGACCGTGCCGGCAGCGGTGCCGGGCATCGCCTTCCTCTCCGGTGGCCAGGAGGACGAGGAGGCGACCGCCAACCTCAACGCCATCAACGCCATCGGCCCGCACCCGTGGAAGCTGACCTTCTCCTACGGCCGCGCGCTGCAGGCCGCGCCGCAGAAAGCCTGGAGCGGCAAGGCCTCGAATGTCGCCGCCGGCCAGGCCGCCTTCACCCATCGCGCGCATATGAACCATCTGGCGGCGCTTGGAAAATGGAAGGCGAGCCTGGAACAGGCCGCCTGATCAAAATCCTTCCGTCTTGCCTTTGAACCCGGGCCGATGCGCCCGGGTTTTTGTTTGCCCGGACTTGGGGCAGAGCCTCTCCGTCCTTATTTCCTCTCCGGCGATGTCGGTTTGCGCCCATCCCGAACGTCCTTGGGATGACATTCAGGGAGAGGTTCATGCATCGCAACAAGATCGTTTCGCGCGAAGACTGGTTCCAGGCGCACAAGGCGCATCTGGCGCGCGAGAAGGAATTGACGCGGTTTCGCGAGCGGATCGCCGCTGAACGGCGTGAACTGCCCTGGCTGAAGATCCGGAAAGACTATGTCTTCGAGACCGAACAAGGGCCGAAGAGACTGACCGACCTGTTTGGCACCAACAGCCAGCTGATCGTCTATCACTTCATGTTCGGGCCGGGCTGCGTCAATCATTGCGAGGGCTGCTCATTCCTTGCAGACCATATCGACGGCGCCAATCAGCATCTGCGGCATCACGACGTGTCGCTGGTCGTGGTTTCGCGCGCTCCACTGGCGGAACTTCTGCCTTACAAGCAGCGCATGGGCTGGAAGTTCGACTGGGTGTCGTCCTATGCCTCGGATTTCAACTTCGACATGCAGGTCTCCTTCACCGACAAGCAGATCGCCGCCGGCGACACCACCTACAATTTCGAGACCCGTCCACGGACATCGAAGGAGCTTCCCGGCACCAGCGTTTTCTACCGGGACGAGAACCGCGACATCTTCCTCACCTTCATGTCGCGCGCCCGCGGCGGCGAGGCGCAGATCGGCGCCTACGACTATCTCGACATGACGCCGAAGGGCCGCAACGAGAACGGCCCCTATCACGGACTGATGGATTGGGTGCGGCTGCACGATGAATATCAGGGCAAGCAAGCGGGGCAGGCGAGTTGCTGCGATTGAAGAGCGTTCCCGCCGACCAAAACATGCGCTAAGGCTGCCGCTGATCGTTTAACGGTACTGCTATGCGCTTCCCGTCCCTACTCACCTGGCTCGCCTTCCCGGTCTATATCTGGCAAGGCCTCGGCGTGCGACGCCGCACCACGCGCATGCTGCCGGCGCAAGGGCCGGTCATGCACGAAATATCAGGCAAGGCGCCTGATATCTCGCTTCTGGTGCTGGGCGATTCGTCCGCCGCGTCGGTCGGCATAGGCAATTCGGAACATGGGCTTGCCGCGCAACTCGCCGTGCTGATTTCACAAAGCACAGGCCGCACCGTGCGCTGGCGGGCGGCCGGCTTTAATTCGGCAACGTCGGGCCAGATACGCGACCATGTCCTGCCCAATCTGTCGGCCGAACCGTGGACGCATATCGTGTTGGCCATCGGCACCAACGACACCAAGAATTTTCACTCCGTGCCGCGCTTCAAGAAGGAGTTCGGCGGCCTGCTCTACGGCCTGCGCGCCAAATGGCCGGAAGCACGCGTGGTGTGGTCGCCGGTGCTGGAGTTCACGCGGGCTCCGGCCATGCCGCCGCTGCTCGGAAAAATCCTTGAGATTCGCGCCACCGACATGAACCGGATGGGCGAACGCCTTTGCCTGGAGCGCGGCGCGGTGCCGGCGCCGCGCCTGCCGATCACCAATCCGGAAGCCCGCTTTGCGTCGGACGGCTTTCACGCCTCGGAAGCAGGCTACCGGGCCTGGGCCGAGCATCTGGTTGGCCCGGTGCTTGGCAATTGAGCACCGACGACAAGTGCCGTCCTACGTCAAATGCCCGAGCACGGCCGCCAGGGAAATCGCGGCCATGGCGAGCAGTGCCAGTTTCCAGAAATCACCACGTCGCTTGAGGCCCGGCCAGCCAAGCGGCTTGATCAATTGAATGACCATGAAACCGACGATGACAAGGGCGAGAAATTTCGTCATGCCGCCTTTGACCAGCAACGCGCCCGGCTGTCAAAGCACGTCGTTCATTGCCTGAGAAAGAACGACGCCGCGATCCTGGGTCGGAACGCGGCGCCCGCCTGCCGGTGGCAAACGATCTACTTCAGCGGCTTGAGGCCGGCCTCGATCGAAGCGCGCTTCGGTTCGAGGAATGGCGGCAGGGCAAGACTTTCCCCCAGTGTTTCCAGCGGCTCGTCGGCGGTGAACCCCGGTCCATCGGTGGCGATCTCGAACAGGATGCCGTTCGGCTCGCGGAAATAGAGAGAACGGAAATAATAGCGCTCGACCTCGCCGCTCGACGGCAGCCGAAACTCGGCCAGCCGCGCCGTCCATTGATGCAGCGTCTCCTGGTCCGGCGCCCTGAAGGCGACATGGTGAACCGCACCCGCGCCTTGCCGTGCCGGCGCCAGTCCCGGCTGCACCAGGACATGCAGCTCCGCCGCCGGCCCGCCCTCGCCCATTCGAAGACGTGAACCTCCCCCTCCGGCGAGGCATAGTCGCGCGCCTTGCGCATGTTCATCACCTTGGTCACCACCGCCTCGGTGTTGGTGATGTCGGGAACGCTGATGACGATCGGCCCGAGCCCGCGTATCTGGTGCTCGACCGGTACCGGGCTTTGCGCCCAGGGATGGCTGCCGCCCTTGCCGCCATCGCTGACCAGGCGCAGACGCTGGCCCTCGGGATCTTCGAAGTCCAGTGACGCATAACCGCCGATGTCGGCGATCTCTCCTGTTGCCAGGCCTTCGTCGGTCAAGTGTTGCTTCCACCAGGCAAGGCTCTCCCGGTTGCCGACCCTGAGGCTGGCCCGCACGATGCTGTGCGTGCCGCGCCGCTCGCGGCCGACCGGCCAGTCGAAGAAGGTAAGGTCGGTGCCCGGCGTCGCTTCGCCGTCGGCATAGAAGAGGTGGTAGGCCGAGGTGTCGTCCTGGTTTACGGTCTTCTTGACCAGCCGCAGACCCAGCACCTTGGTGTAGAAATGAAGATTGCCGGGCGCATTGGCGGTGATGGCGGTCAGATGGTGGATACCTGTCAGTTGCAAGCTCATGGTCGTCTCCCTGCTGTTGGGGAAAAATTTTCTCCCTTCATATCAGACCTGCGGTCACCTCGCTGAAGGCCGCGTATCCCGACAGTCCGTCGCCGGAAGCTGAACAGCGGCACCGAATACAACGCCGTCTCCATGAACAATCGGAAGTCGCAAACCTGCCTTGAGGCACCGGTCGATGCGGCGAGAAGCGATGCCTTGCCTGCGGCGCGCGCACTGTCCGGAACTATTGTTCGCCCCCTGCCATCCTCCTGACAGACTGCTGTCAGGAGGGGTATGCGATAGTGCCTCTACACAGAGAGAGGAGACTAGCCATGAACGGTTATACCATTCTGCGCGGCATGCAGCACTATGTCGGCAAGATCCGCACGATGCGCAACGAGATCCGCACCCAGCGGTTCATGAACTCGCTGCCGGCGGACATTCGTAAGGATATCGGCTGGCCGGACATGTATGCGGACCGTGGCCCTCGCGGCAATTGAAGCCAATTTTTCGACCCGGCGATTGGATGTCGGCGCGTCAACGCCCAGATAACAGGTCCGGTGCGCGAGGATGGGAGCGAGGTTATGCCCGAACAGAAGACGATCGGTTTCCTTTTCATCGAAGGTTTTGCCGACTGGGAGTATGGGCTGCTGGCGCCCTCGGCAGTCGAATGGTTCGGTGCCCGTGCCATGTCGCTGACACCGGATGGCAAGCAGGTGACCGGGATCAGCGGCTTTCGGCTGATCCCCGATCGCTCAACAGGCGCCAGCGAGAATGCCGATCTAGATGCCATTGCCGTCATTGGTTCCGACCAGTGGACGGGCAAGGCACCGCCTGATGTAGGCGACCTGCTTGCAGCCATTGCATCGCGCGGCGGTGTGGTCGGCGGTATCTGCGCCGGCACGCTGGCGCTGGCCCGAGCCGGCCTGTTCGAGAAGACCAGGCATACCAGCAATGGCCGCGACTGGATCAATGGTCATGAGGCCGGTTATGCCGGTGCCGAGAACTACCAGGATGTGCCGCATGCCGTAGCCGACGGCAAAATTGTTTCCGCGCCAGGTTCGGCACCAGGCACCTTCGCACTCGCCTTTCTGAAGACGCTCTACCCCGAAAGAGGCGGCGATCTCGCGCGGATGCGGACACTGTTTGCCAAGGAATATGCTGAAGGCTCCTGACAGTATGCTGTCAGGAGGGCCGTGCAATGGTGCCAGCTTCGGACACCGCGCATTGGCGTCAAAGGACGATCGATGAAGAGTTGGAACGACAGACTGAGCACACCAGGCATCAACGGCGTGAAGCCAACGCCGCGCACGATGGCCGATGTCGTCGAAGGCCAGCCTATGCTGGTGCCGACGGCGCGCCAGGTTGATGATTTCATCCGCTCGATTCCCGAAGGCATCGAGATGAATGTGCGTGCGCTACGGACAGCACTTGCCATCCAGCATGGCGCCGAAGTGACATGCCCGGTCACCATAGGCTATCATCTGCGCACTGTTGCCGAAGCCGCCAACGAGGACCTCCAGCGCGGCATGGCGCTGAGTGACGTGGCACCGTTCTGGCGCGTGCTCGATGCGAAAACACCGACGACGAAGAAACTGTCCTTCGGCGCGGAGTTCGTCGCCGCGCAGCGCAAGCGCGAAGGGCTGAAACCATGAGGCACGCCGCCCAAAAGTGTTCTGCGGTTTTGGGATAACGGCATGCGCGAAAACACGATGCCGTGCCGTCCAAAAGTGGACATCAGTTTTGGGCGACATGCATAGAGACAACGCCGAGGGACCATACGATGCGCCGCGCCGACAGGCTCTTCCAGATCGTGCAGCATCTGCGCGGTGGCCGACTGGTCACCGCCCACAAGCTCGGCACGTGGCTCGAGGTTTCCGAGCGAACCATCTATCGCGACATTGCCGACTTGCAATCGACCGGGGTGCCGATCGACGGCGAGGCCGGCGTTGGCTACATGATGAGGGAGGGTTTCGACCTTCCGCCGCTGATGTTCACGCGTGACGAGATCGTCGCGCTGGTCGCCGGCGCCCGCATGGTGCGCGCCTTTGGCGGTGCCGCCATGGCGAGGGCCGCCGACGAGGCGCTGGTCAAGATCGGCGCCGTATTGCCCGATGCCGAGAAAGACCGCATCGCCCGCACCGAGATCCACACACCGATGTGGGTGGTCAGCGACGCCGCCCGCGAGGCGATCGACCTGATCGAGCGCGCGGTCGAAAAACGCCAGGTGCTGACCATCGACTATTCCGACGAGGCCGGCCGCGGCACCGCCCGCGATATCCGCCCGCTCGGTCTGTGGTTTTGGGGCAAGGTGTGGACGCTGGTCGCCTGGTGCGAGATGCGCGACGATTTTCGCGCCTTCCGCATCGATCGCATCGCCTCCGTGGTCATCGCCGGCCGCATCTTCAAGCCGGAGCGCGGCAAGCAGCTTGCCGACTTCTACCGCGCGGTGGAACGCAGCGAGGACTATGGCATGGCGCCGGATCGCGCTGCGCGCAGCTGAGTTGTTGACCCCATAAAAAAGCCCGCTCGAAGCGGGCTTTTTTTCTTGGAATATCAGACAATCTCACTCGTCGTCGTCATTGTCCGTGTTCTTCGACTTCAAGGCCGAGAGCTTGGCGAACACGGCGTTGGCGTCGAGTTCGGCATCCTCGTCCTTCGGCTTCTCGGGAGCCGGCACCAGCCGCTCGGTCAGGGCCGCCGGCAGCAGCGTGTCGCCGACCGGCTGCGCCTGTTCGCGGCCGCGCGAGGCGCGATTGACTTCCATGTCGAGGTCGATCTGCGATGCGAGGCCCAGCGTCACCGGGTCCATCGGCTGCAGATTGGCCGAATTCCAGTGCTTGCGCTCGCGTATCTGTTCGATCGTCGACTTGGTGGTGCCGACGAGACGCGAGATCTGCGCATCCTTGAGCTCGGGATGGTTGCGCACCAGCCACAGAATCGCGTTCGGCCGGTCCTGGCGCTTCGACAGCGGCGTGTAGCGCGGACCCTTGCGCTTGGATTCAGGCACCCGCACCTTGGGGTCCGAAAGCTTCAGGCGCTGGTTCGGATCCTTCTCGGCACGGGCGATCTCGTCGCGGGTCAGCTGTCCGGTCATGATCGGGTCCATGCCCTTGATGCCTTGCGCCGATTCACCGTCGGCGATTGCCTTGACCTCGAGCGGGTGCAGCCCGCAGAACTGCGCGATCTGCTCGAAGGAAAGTGCGGTGTTGTCGACCAGCCAGACAGCGGTCGCCTTGGGCATCAGCAGCGTATTGGCCATTTACAAATCCTTCTCGTTCGCCCGCGTTCCCGCGCGGGCGGTGGTTTAGAGCCACCAAAATGGGAAATTCGCGGTCTGTATAACCGCTCTCGGGTCGTTTCGCAACGTTTTTGGAAGCGGCCGGCGGGACAACGCTCGCGCCATTGCAGTAGGCCGGGCCGAGTGTGCGCATGATCCAAATGCCATGCGGAGAGTTGAGGTCAACCGCGGAGCGCTGTCGAGCCATGCTCGGTACTACTGGCCAAAAAAGACAAAACCCGCCGGACTGGGTCCAGCGGGCTCGGAACCGGCGACGGCAAAACCGTCTGCTTCGGCTCTTGCTTCTACGGCATGGTCCGCTCCTTGGAGCAAACCATGCTCAAATCAGATGGCCTTGCGGGCGATCATTTCGATGTCGGCGCGGTTGATGCCGAGATCGCTGAGCTGACGTGCGTTGAGACGGTTCAGTTCGCGGACGGTCTCGGTGTACATACGCCAGTTACGGAAAGCGCGGATCGGGTTCATGGTAGTCCTCCAAATTGATGTTCGTTTCGATGGTGCTCAAATAGGCGTCATCGACGAGGACTTGAATGGCTGATTTTGCATAGCAATGATGCAAATGCTGCATTGCAGCATTAAGCTTCTGTTCATCTTGTAGGCAGCGAGGCGCTGACCTCGCTCGCTGTCAGCCGACGTCGAGCACGATCTTGCCGATGTGTTCGCCGTCCTCCATCCGCTCATGCGCCCGCCAGGCTTCGCTGAGCGGGAAGATCATGTCCATGACAGGAGCAACCTTGCGCGTGCCGAGCAACGGCCACACCTGCGCTTCCAGCGCCGCCCCGATCGCCGCCTTGAACTCGACGGTGCGCGGCCTCAGCGTCGACCCGGTGTGGGTAAGCCGCTTGACCATGATTTTCGAAAAATCCGCGCTTGCGACAGCGCCGGCCTGCACGGCGATCTGGACGATCCGACCCTCAACCGCAGCGGCCTCGTAGTTACGCCCCACATAGTCGCCGCCGACCATGTCGAGGATGACATTGGCGCCCTTGCCCCCCGTTGCCTCCTTGACCGCGGCGACGAAATCCTCCTCGCGATAGTTGATCGCCCGGTCTGCGCCGAGCTTCAGGCAGGCGTCGCATTTCTCCTTGCTGCCCGCAGTGGTGATGACATAGGCGCCAAAGGCCGAGGCAAGCTGGATTGCCGTCGTGCCGATGCCGGACGAGCCGCCATGGACGAGCAGCGTCTCGCCTTTCTTGAGGGCGCCACGCTCGAACACATTGTGCCAGACGGTGAAGTAATTCTCCGGCACCGCCGCGGCTTCGGTATGGGTGAAGCCGGCGGGCAACGGCAGCACGCTCCCGGCATGCACCTTGACATATTCGGCATAGCCGCCGCCGGGCGTCAGCGCGCAGACGCGGTCGCCAATGCGCCAGCGCGATATGTCGTCGCCAAGGGCCGCCACTTCGCCCGACGCCTCGAGGCCCGGCAGGTCCGACGCGCCGGGCGGCGGCGGATAGGCGCCCTTGCGCTGCTGGATATCGGGCCGGTTGACGCCGGCGGCATGCACCTTGATCAGGATCTCGCCGGGGCCGGGCTGCGGCACGTCGCGTGTTTCCGGCTTCAGGACCCGAGGGCCACCCGGCTCCGAGATCGCGATGGCCGTCATCCTTGCCGGAATTTTCTGTCCGCTCGCCATGAGATTTCCCGTCTTTCCTCGCCGTTATCCGATCGGCTGTTTGCATCGACGCCCCTGCCCTATGTATGCTGATTGCCAAATCAGGCAAATGGCCAATCTGGTCTTGGCGGAGGAGGAGCGACGATGGCGATCTTCGACGACGAACCCAAGAAGAAGGCACGCCCGCACGAGATCGGGCAGGACCTGTCACTGCTTTCCGTCAGCGACTTGACCGAGCGGATCGGCATACTGCGCGACGAAATTGCCCGCCTGGAAGCCGAACTCAAGGCCAAGGACACCACCAAATCCGCGGCCGAAGCACTGTTCCGCCGCGGATAGGCGCGCTGGCGCAAAGCCCGCCGCCGAAAAGCCCGAATGCGGCTGTCTTCAGACCCAGCGTCCCCGCCAAACCTGAGCCGGATCAAACAATGTTCGCAACCTACCGACCGATCCTCTCGCTGCTTCGCGGCACCGCTTTCCTGCTCGCGGCATCTGGATTGCATGGACTGCTCTTGCCCCTGCGCGGTCAACTGGAAGGTTTCTCGACCGCATCGCTCGGCCTGATGGGCACGGCATGGGCCGGCGGCTTCGTCACCGGCTGCTTCTTCGCACCGCGCATCGTGCGCCGCGCAGGCCACGTTCGCGCCTTTGGCGCCTTTGCCGCATCCGGCGCCATCGTGGCGCTACTGACCGGGCTGATCATCGACGAATATGTCTGGATCCTGCTGCGCGCCTTCACCGGCTTCACCATGGCCGGTGCCTTTATGGTCATCGAAAGCTGGCTGAACGAGAAGGCCACCAACGAGAACCGCGGCACCGTCTTCGGCCTCTACATGATGGTCACCTATGCCTCGATCATGGGCGGGCAGATGATCGTCGCCGGCGGCGACGTGAAGTCCGCGTCGCTGTTCATGATCACCGGCATCCTGTTTTGCCTCTCGCTCATTCCGACGGCGGTCTCGACCGCCTCGCACCCCAAGCCGCTGCAGGATGTCTCACTTGATGTCAGAGGCCTTTATGCCAATTCGCCGGTGTCGGCGGTCGCTTGCGTGTTGATCGGCATCGCCAACGGCGCCTGGGGCACGCTTGGCGCCGTCTATGGCGCCCGCATCGGCATTTCCACGGCCGAGATCGCCCTGATGATGAGCCTTGTGGTCGTTGCCGGTGCCGCCATGCAGCTTCCGGCCGGGCGTCTCTCCGACAAGACCGACCGCCGTTTCGTGCTGGCGGGGGCGGCTTTCGGCGGGGCTTTGTTCGCGCTCTTGATCTTTCTGTTCGAGCCGCGCTCCGGCGTCTTCGTCATCGTCTTCACTGCCGCCTATGGCGCCTTCGCCTACACGCTCTATTCGATTGCCGTGGCGCATGCCAACGACCACGCGCGCTCGGAGGATTTCGTCAAGGTATCTGGCGGGCTGTTGCTGCTCTACGGCTTCGGCACGATGATTGGACCCTTGCTCGCCGCCGCTTTGATGGGCTGGATGCGCCCGGAAGGTCTGTTCCTGGCGACCGCCTTGGCGCATCTCTGCCTGGCGGGCTACACGCTGCTGCGCATCAGCCGCCGCGCGCCGGTGCCGATCGGCGATCGTGATGCCTTCAAGACGCAGCCGGCCGACCGTTCGGTCACCCCGGAAGCATTGCGGCTCGATCCCAGAAGAAAAGCAGAAGCAGACGGTTGAGATTCGAAAGGCTTTGCCTCACTAATACAGGCATGATGTTTTCCGACGCCTTCATGGCGATTGCCGATCCCAATCGGCGCCATCTTCTGGAAGAACTTCGCCGCGGCCCGAAAACCGTCACCGAACTGGCCGCCGGCTTGCCGGTGTCGCGCCCGGCTGTTTCGCAGCATCTAAAAGTGCTGCTCGATGCCGGGCTGGTCCACGCCAAGCCGGAAGGAACAAGGCGCGTCTATACGGTAAGCGGCACTGGCTTCCTCAAACTCAACATCTGGCTCGATCAGTTCTGGGAAGCCTAACCCCGATCAACCGTTGTTGTAGGGGAAGAACTTGAAGTAGGGCTTCGCCTCCTCGATCACCCGGGCGAAGGCGGGGCGCTGCAGCAGGCAGTCGTGATAGCGCTTCACAGCCCGATACTCGTCGCCGAACGGCTCGACCTTGTTGGCATAGAACAGCGCCGGGGACGCCGCGCAATCGGCCATGGTGAAGGTGTCGCCCATCGCCCAGATCTTCGACTGCATGTCTTGTTCGATGATGGCATAGGAATTGCGAAGCTGGTCGCAGGCCTGCTCGACGCCGAACGGGTCAGTCTTGTCCTGCGGCCGCAACCGATCGCCGACGATCTTCTGCATCGGCTCCTGCACATAGAAATCATAGAAGCGGTCGGCTTGGCGAACGGCCAGCGCCAGGTCGATGTCGGCGGGAACGAGGTCGACTGGCCCCGGATAATGCGCGGCCAGATATTCGACAACGATGGTCGATTCCAGCACCGTGCGGTTGCGCGCATCGTCGCGCAGCGCCGGCATCTTGCCGGCCGGCGAAATCTTCAGGAAGGCCGCGCGCGACTGAGCATCGCCAAGATCGACGATGACAGGCGTGAACGGCGTGGCGTTCTCGTACAGCGCGATCAGCGGCTTCCAGCAGAAGGAGGCCAGCGGATGGAAATGAAGCGTCAGGGACATTTTTTGCTCGCCTGTTTCCTGGTTTATCGGTGGCCGGCGCCGGGCACGCTCGTCATAGGTTAAACACTGCGGCAAGCATTGCTCGTCAAGACCTGCTTTTGCCGCTTCAAGCGGCGTGGGCGACGATGCCGGCAACAATCATATCCCAGTCGTTTGGATGCAGCTCGTGGCCGCCACCTTCGATCCGGATGATTTTCGCGCCGGTGACCGCCTTGGCCAGCGCCTTGCCATGTTCGACCGGAAAGACCGGATCGGCCGTGCCGTGGATGACCAGCAGCGGCGACGCGATCTCGTGCAGGCGGCCTTTCCACGCGTCGCCGCCCCTGAGCATGAAATGGTTGGTGGCGCTCAGGAAGCCGCCGGAGCGGTCGTAGTCTTGCTCGACGAAGGCACGCATCCGGGCTTCGTCGAATGGGTGCGCGATGCTGGCGATCGCCCGCGCGTCCCTGACGATGAAATCGACCACCTGGCCACGGTCCGACCAATCGACTTTGACGCCCTCGGCCGAATGCTCGATATAGGCATCGCTCGTCTGCGGCAGGTGCGAAGTGTCGGTTCCCACGGGCGTGCTGCTGATGACGGTCAGCGATGCGACACGGGACGGGTGTTCCAACGCCACAAGCTGCGCGATCATGCCGCCCATCGACATGCCGACGAGATTCGCCTTGCCGATACCGTGGTCGTCGAGAACGCGCATTGCATCGTCGGCCATATCATCGAACGTGTAGGGCGGCTCTCCCGGCTTGTATTTGGTCGAACGGCCGGTATCGCGATTGTCGTAGCGGATCACGAACAGGCCGGCATCGGCCAGTTCCCGGCAAAACGCCTCCGGCCACCACAGCATCGAGGCCATCGCTCCCATGATCAGCAACAGCGGCGGGTTCGCCGGATCGCCAAAGGTTTCGGATATGATTTCGGGGCGTTCGGTCGTCGTCACGGTGCGGCCTCCTCTCCTGCAATACTGATTGCATTTTGCAATCGGTTGCACGATAATAAAACCGATACGATAATGCAACCGGTTTTGGAGAAACAATCTCATGAGTATGGATCGCCGGTCCGGGTGTCCGATCAACCTGTCGCTGGAAGTGTTCGGCGATCGCTGGAGCCTGATCATCCTTCGCGACATGATCTTCGGCGGCAGGCGTCATTTTCGCGAGCTGCTCAACGGATCGATGGAAGGCATCGCCTCCAACATCCTCGCCGACCGGCTGAAGCGGCTGATGGAACTGGGCATGCTGACCAAAGCCGACGACCCCTCGCACAAGCAGAAGGCGATCTACAGCCTGACCGAAATGGCGATCACGCTGGTGCCGATCCTGGCCCATCTCGGCGCCTGGGGCCGCGTCTGGCTGCCGGTCAGCGAAGAACTCTCGATCCGCGCCGAACTTCTGGAAAAGGGCGGACCGCCGATGTGGGACAAATTCATGGACGAGTTGCGCCATGAACATCTCGGCAAGCCGCTCGATACCGCGTCGGGTCCTTCTGTCCGCGCCACCTTGCAGGCCGCCTATGAAGCCCTGGTTGCCAGCAAGGCTCTCGCCGCCGA
Organism: Mesorhizobium sp. M7A.F.Ca.MR.176.00.0.0; assembly: GCF_004023165.1. Lineage (NCBI taxonomy): Bacteria > Pseudomonadati > Pseudomonadota > Alphaproteobacteria > Hyphomicrobiales > Phyllobacteriaceae > Mesorhizobium > Mesorhizobium sp. M7A.F.Ca.MR.176.00.0.0. The sequence continues at coordinate 20,827 of NZ_RZTC01000007.1, forward strand.
CTCTGCCGCTTGACCAACTTATTTTCCCGTTTGGGGCCCGGCTCTGCTAGAAGAAGCGGAAAATCACAATTCACGGGATTGGATGAGGTCTTGGTTGAGAACTCTCGGGATGCTGCCCGCGCACGCGCCGACCTGCGCTTCAAGAAGCAGGAAGAGGCGGCAACCGTCCGCCAGAAGGCGATGGCCGAATACGTCGCCGAGAGCGACGCCCGCCAGGCCAAGACCAACAAGCTGCGGGCGCTGCGTCTCGCCAAGGAAGCCGAAGACCTCGCCAACGCGCCGGCGGAACCTGCCAAGAAGCCGGCCCGCGCCAAGAAAAAATAACCCGAAGCCGCACAGGCACCAACTCCTATCCGGGAGGCTGTGACGGTCGCTTCCATCCGACCTTTTCACGCGAAGCAATTTCAACCGAAACCGGGATGTTATCTCGCCCGTCGACGGTCGATGATCGACGCCTTTCAGACAGGAGACCGCCATGACCGCACTGCCGCTCGAAAAAGCCAGGCAAATCATCGATGCCGCCTTTGCCAAGGGCTCCGATCTCAAGCTTAAGCCGCTTGGCGTCTCGGTGCTCGACGCCGGCGGGCATCTGGTCGCCTTCCAGCGCCAGGACGGCGCCTCGTTCCTGCGCCCGCAAATGTCGGCCGGCAAGGCCTTTGGTGCGCTCGCCATCGGCATGGGCTCGCGCAAAGTCGAGGCTTTCGCCAAGGAGCGCCCGCACCTCGTCGCCGGCATCTCGGACGTCTCTGGCGGACGCGTGCTGCCGGTCGTCGGCGGCGTGCTGATCCGCGACAAGACTGGCGCTATCATCGGCGCCGTCGGCATTTCCGGCGACACCTCGGACAATGACGAAGCCGCGGCCATCGCCGGCATCGAGGCCGCCGGCTTCACCGCCGATCCGGGCTGAGCGTCGGGGAACTTCGTCATCCACGGGCGGAGCAGGAGCGAAGCTCCGTCGCGGAGACCCGAGGATCCATTCCGTAACATCAGCCGTAGAGTGCAGCGGAGCAGAATTCTGGACCGCTGAAACGCTCACGTGTCGCGGCATGGATCCTGGGGTCTGGGCCGCGTCGCTACGCTCCTTGCTACGCCCCAGGATGACGACGTTACGGGCGTTTCCGACAACTGTCAGCGCAAGCGCCCGTCAAACTTCCGCCTTCCGCGCTGGGGACCTAATTCAGATTGATGTCTCGGCTGGCCGATCGCATCGACACTGCGAATCCGGCCAGCACGTCGAACAGCGCGATGACCATCAGCGTGAAGAAGACGGAATGGGCCGCGCCCTTCACCAGCAGGAACTCGACCAGGAAGGCCACGAACACCAGCGTCGACAGAAGATGGTCCATGATCGAGGCGTTGGTCGTGCGCACCGACTTCGCCATTTCGAGGAACAGGAAGACCAGCCCGATCAGTATCATCAGGTCGCCCAGCGTCATCGAGAACACGCCGCCCGACATCATACTGAAGGAGAAGACCTCGCTCGCCCAAGGATCGTCACCACTGCCGAAAATTCCCAACAGTCCGAGGTTGTAGAGCACGAAAGGCACGATCAGCAGCGGAATGGCACCGAACATCTGGCGTCTCCATGTGGGGGCAATCCTTTGTAGAATGCGCCACAGGCACGCCGTCAAGATGTTTCGATGGCAGCGTTGAACACGGTCGAAGACCGCACGCAACAACCATGTCAGCCGGTTGCCGGCCGAAGGATTTGCAACGCCTGCGGTGCACGCCTCGAAATGCGCTGCCGGCCGGCTCAAACGCAAAAGGACCAGCCACCGGCCGGTCCTTATGGAAATTCAAACCTTTGAAAAAGCTGGTCTCAGCTTTCCTTGGGCGTCAACACCTGACGACCGCGATACATGCCGGTCTTCAAGTCGATGTGATGCGGACGGCGCATTTCGCCGGAATTCTTGTCCTCGACATAGGTCGGGGCCTTGAGGGCGTCGGCCGAGCGGCGCATGCCGCGCTTGGACGGAGAGGTTTTACGTTTCGGAACGGCCATGGATATGCTCCACTACATGGTCAAAAGCCCCGCCCGCCCTCGTGAAAGGGCCATGTCGGGGCCTAAATCTGAGAAAGTCGGGTGCCTATACACGCCCTGTGCCGTTTTGGCCAGCACTGGCGCGAATTTTTTTGGATCGGCTAGCGGAGACAACCGACATAGGCGCCGGAGCGGCCGGCGCGCCGCTCGATCAGATTGGCGAGCCGCCTCAAGCCAGGCCCGGGTTTGGCCGGATTGCGGGCGATCGGATTTGGCAAGGAAACCGCAAGCAAGGCGGCCTGCCGTCGCGACAGCTGTTTTGCCGAAACGCCAAAATGGTGCTGTGCCGCGGCCTCGATGCCGTAGATGCCCGGGCCCCACTCGGCGATGTTGAGGTAGATTTCCATGATGCGCCGTTTCGACATCACCGCATCGAAATAGACGGCCAGCGGCAATTCGACCACCTTGCGCACCGAGCCCAGCGGCCGCGACCACAGAAACAGGTTCTTTACCGTCTGCATGGTGATGGTCGAGGCACCGCGCGTCGCTTCGCCGGCCAACGCGTCGTCGACGACGCCTCTCAGCTCGCCGAGATCGACGCCACGATGAAAGCAGAACTGCCCATCCTCCGACATGATGACGGAATTGGCCAGCACCGGCGACACGTCGTCGATCGACACCCAGCGGCGGTCGTAACCGGAGAACGTCGCCAGGTCCTTCAACATCAGCGTCGAGACAGGATGCACGAAGAACGGCAGGTAGAGAAAGGTCAGCACGACCGGAATCAAAGCCAGCACCGCGGCCACGACGATGCCGCGCCGGACCCAGCGTTTGAGACCCCGGCGATTTACGCCTCGCGATCTCGTCGCCATGTCCAGCTTTTCGGTTTCATGATCGACGATCGGTTCCGCCAAGCCGCCCAACCCGTGCCAGAGAGCTCGTTTTGAAACGCGCTCCTGTGAGTCATGTGACGGTGTTTTCGAGAACCGGAGCGGAGCGTACATTAGAGTACGCAAGCACCGGAAGCGCAGAAAACGCCCTCAGATGACCGCAGGAGCAGAGTTTCCAAACGGGCTCATACTGCTCCGGCATAATGGCGCTTGCCTTCTTGCGCAACGTCTGAGTGTCGGCTACCGGTCCGGGCCATGACGAATGACGACCAAATGGCGTTCGAAATGGCGCTCATCCGACGCGCTGCCGCCGTCGAGGTGCTGCTGCGGCGGCTGCTCGACGACCGTGCGCTTTCGGGCGAGATCGCGCGGCCTGAGCGGCTGATGGCAGCCATGCGGCACGGCGTGCTGAACGGCGGCAAGCGCCTGCGCCCCTTCCTGGTCATGGAAAGTGCCGCCCTTTTTTCCGCCGATGGCGAGGCGGCACTGCGTGTCGCCGCCGCACTTGAATGCGTGCATTGCTATTCGCTGGTACACGACGATCTGCCCGCCATGGACGACGATGACCTGCGTCGTGGCCAGCCGACCGTGCACAGAGCCTTCGACGAGGCGACCGCCATTCTGGCTGGCGATGCCTTGCTGACGCTGGCCTTCGACATCATCGCCGGCGAGGCGACCGCCCTGCCGGCGGAGCGGCGGGCGGCCCTGGTGCTGGCGCTGGCCCGCGCCGCCGGACCCGGCGGCATGGTCGGCGGCCAGAAGCTCGACCTCGAAGCCGAACAGACGCCGCCGGACGAGGCCGGCATCATCCGGCTGCAGGCGATGAAGACCGGCGCTCTGATCCGTTTCGCCTGCGAGGCAGGTGCCCTCATCGCCGGCGCCCCGGCCGATGACCGCGAGCGGCTGGCCGAATTCGGCTCGGCGATCGGTCTTGCCTTCCAGCTTGCCGACGACCTGCTCGATTTGACCGCCGATGCCAGCCAGATGGGCAAGGCAACCGGCAAGGACGCCGCCGCCGGCAAGGCGACGCTGGTGGCCTTGCATGGTCCGAATTGGGCGCGCAGCCAGTTGCACGGCCTTGTCGCACAGGCGCATGCGCTGCTTGAGCCCTATGGCGACGATGCCCAATTGCTGAAAGAAGCGGCGACGTTCGTGGCGACCCGCACCAGTTGAGGTTGGCGCCAACCGAGATATCGAGCTGACTAAAGTTCGCTCATCCTCCGCCGGCCAATTCAGAAATAGAACTTGAGCGGAAGCCTGCCGAGGCAGAGGATCGACATCGCTTTGCCATCCGCACGGCACGCACGCGGTGCGGGTAGAGTTGGAGGGGTGCCATGTCGACCACCGACAAGCTGTTCAGCGGTTCCATTGCCGAGGTCTACGACCGGGCGATGGTGCCGCTGATCTTCGAGCCGTATGCACGGGATCTGGCAGAGCGGGTGTCGAAGCTCGGGCCGCAATCGGTGCTCGAAGTGGCGGCGGGCACCGGTGTGGTGACACGTGCGATGGCAGCAAAGTTGCCGGCGCAAGCCCGCATCGTGGTCACCGACCTCAACCAGCCCATGCTCGACCACGCACGCACGCGGATGGCGGACGATCCTCGGATCACCTGGCGGCAGGCCGACGCCCAGGCGCTGCCCTTCGAGGACGCAGAGTTCGACGCCGTGGTTTGCCAGTTTGGCGCGATGTTCTTCCCCGATCGGGTGGGCGCCTACGGCCAAGCGCGGCGGGTGATGCGGCCGGGCGGGCACTTCCTGTTCAACGTCTGGAGTGCCATCGAAGACAACGAGTTCGCCGAGGAAGTGACGCGGGCGCTCGGCCATTTTTTCCCGGCCGATCCGCCGCGCTTCATGGCGAGGACGCCGCACGGCTATCACGATGCGGACGTCATCCGCGCCGACCTTCATGCCGCCGACTTCGGTAACATCACCATAGAGCCGCTGGATGCCGTCAGCGCCGCTTCGTCGCCATATGAGGCGGCCACGGCCTATTGCCAGGGCACACCCCTGCGGGCTGAGATCGAGGCGCGCGGCGGCTCGCTGGAGGAGGCGACGCGATACGTGGCGAATGCCCTTGGGAAACGGTTCGGGGAAGGTCCGGTGCGTGGCCGCATCCGCGCCCTCGTCGTGGAAGCGGCCTAGGCGTGCTGTCCATCCGGCGGTTCGCATGGCCTGCCTGCCCGCACGAACGAAATTTTAATGTAAATGAAGCGTAATCCCGGCCATTAAAATGGTGCGTATGTGTTGGGGTTGCGCATGCCTGAATATTCGTCCTTCATCCGGTCGGTCCGGATCCGCTATATTTCAGGGTTGCTGATCTTCGCGCTGGCTTCCGCCGGCATCGTGATTGCGCTTGACCGCGTCAATTCCTTTCGCCGCGACATCGATGCGCTGAGCAGCAACCTCGTCATCTTCACCCGCGACCTGCGCAACGCGACCAGCTTCGCCGAGACCACCGGCACCGCCTGGCGGGCGGAGACACGCGATGCCCTGACCACATCGGCGCGCGGCCATTCGGAGCGCCTGACCGGCGAGATCGAGACGCTGACCGCCCAGCTTGCGGCGATCAAGCCACGGCTGTCGATCAAGACCGTCAACGAACTCCAGTCCGCTTCCGTCAACGGCGATCTGTTCTGGTCGCCGCGCGACATGGTGCGCAATTTCAACCTGATGTCGATGGCGCAAAAGGTCGACGAGTGGAGCTATCGCGAAATCCGCAACCAGAACGACCTGTTCGCCCAGCCGATGCTGGTCCGCGTCCGCACCGCCATGGATGATGAGCGCCACCTGGCCGATGCCTCAAGCGACAGGCTGCTGCTGTGGGCGAGCGGCATCCTGTTCGCGGCACTTGCCATCGTCGCCTTCTGGATCTTCCGCCCGATGGAAGTGGCAATCCGCCGCGCCTTTGCCGAATCCGCGGAATCCCTGTTCAAGGCCGAGGCCGCCGACCGCGCCAAATCCGAATTCCTGGCCAATATGAGCCACGAAATCCGCACGCCGATGAACGGTGTGCTCGGCATGGCCGAACTGCTGGCCAAGACCGATCTGACCCCGCGCCAGAAGACCTTCACCGACGTCATCGTCAAATCCGGCAACGCGCTGCTCACCATCATCAACGACATCCTCGATTTCTCCAAGATCAATGCCGGGCAACTCACTCTCGACCCTGCTCCCTTCCGCCTTTCCGAGGCGGTCGAGGATGTGGCGACG
>NZ_RZTC01000007.1:26916-31085 GCF_004023165.1 Mesorhizobium sp. M7A.F.Ca.MR.176.00.0.0
TGGCGACGCTGGTCTCGGCGCGCGTCGCCGAAAAGAACCTTGAACTGATCGTGCGTGTCGACCCGCGCCTGCCGGCCCATGTCGTCGGCGACGCCGGCCGGTTCCGGCAGATCATCACCAACCTGCTCGGCAATGCCGTGAAGTTCACCGAAAAGGGTCATGTGCTGATCGATGTCGGCGGCGAAATCGTCAACGACGTGGTCCAACTCAAGATCCGCGTCGAGGACACCGGCATCGGCATACCGGCCGAGAAACTGCAGAACGTGTTCGAAAAATTCGCGCAGGTGGACGGCTCGTCCACCCGCCGTCATGAAGGCACGGGGCTTGGCTTGGCCATCGCCGCCCGCCTCGTCGACCTGATGGCAGGCAAGATCGGCGTCGAAAGCGAGATCGGCCGCGGCTCGGTGTTCTGGTTCGCGGTGCCGCTGCCCGCGCATCAGGCCGCGGCGCGCGACGAGATCGTGCCGGTCGACGTCACCGGCGCGCGCGTGCTGGTCATCGATGACAATCCGGTCAACCGCGAAATCCTGCTCGAGCAGCTCAGAAGCTGGAGCTTCGATTGCGCCGCCGCCGAAAGCGGCGCGGTTGGGCTGGCCTTCCTCGACCGCGCCTTTCAGTTGGGCGCCGCTGTCGACTGCATCATCCTCGACTACCAGATGCCGGGAATGAACGGCGCCGACGTCGCCAGAGCCATTGCTTCCGACAGCCGCCTGTCGGCCATCCCGATCGTTATCCTGACCTCGGTCGACCAGGTCGATTTCGGTAAGATGATCATCGACTTCGGCATTGCCGCGCATCTGACCAAACCGGCGCGCTCCGCGGTGCTGCTCGGCACCGTCATCTCGGTGATTCAGAAGGCCCGTTCGCAGGTCGGCAAGGCGCGGTTCGTCCGTGAACCGATTGTGCAGGCTTCCCTGGCAGCGCCGCCCGCCTTCACTGTCATCCGCGGCCCGGCAATGCCGGTCACGGCAGCGCCGGAATTGACAACCGCGCCGAACGGACCGATCGACATCCTCATTGCCGAGGACAATGACGTGAACCAGTTGGTCTTCGGCCAGATCCTCAATGGGTTGGGCTTGAGCTACCGCATCGCCGGCAATGGCCGCACGGCGGTCGAAATGTACCGGGCGCTGCGCCCCAAGCTGATCCTGATGGACGTTTCGATGCCCGAAATGAACGGCTATGAGGCGACCCGCGCCATCCGGGCGATGGAGGTCTCGACGGGCGCCCACATCCCGATCATCGGCGTCACCGCGCACGCGCTGAAGGGCGATCGCGACAAGTGCATCGAATCTGGCATGGACGACTATCTGCCGAAGCCCGTTTCGCCCGACCGCCTGGGCACCAAGATCGGCACATGGCTCAGCGAGACGGTGGTGGCCAAGACGGCGTAAAAGCCGGCCCTATTGGTCAGGCCGATCGGCGCAACCGGCCGATCGGGATGATTTCCGGCGAGGTCACGCCATAAGGCGTGCCGTGCCAGTCACCCAGCCACTGCTCGACCAACAGGCCAGCCTCGTCCAGCATCCGCGCAAGATCTTCCTTCTTGGGGAACGCGATCTTGGATTCGGCGCCCAGAACAGGTCTACCGCCCGGAATGTCATAGAAGGTCGAGTAGGTGACGATGCCGGTAGCGGCATCGTGTCCGGCATCATACCAGGCTTTGACCGTGCCGAGGTCGGGATGCGTAACCGCCCGTTCGGAGCGCTGCGGCGTCCATTCCAGCCATTCCTCCTCGGCGGGATTTCGTGTGTCGAAAATGAAGAGCCCGCCAGGAGCGAGATGCTCAGTGATGGTGCCCAGCACCGCCATCTGATCCTCGCCTGTCAAGAAAACCTGGAACGCATGCCCGGTGAGCAGGACCAGATCGAAACGCCGCCCGAGCCGAACAGTACGCGCGTCAGCCTCGACCCAGTCGACCCTGTCGCCGCCGGCCCTGCGCCGCGCGACGTCGAGCATCGCCGATGCCGGGTCAACGCCAGTGACACTATGCCCATCGGCAAGTTCGGCAGCCAGTTGGCCAGTGCCACAGCCGAGATCGAGGACCGAGCCGCGATTTACGGCAAGACCGATACAGTATTCAAAATCGGCGCGGCCGCTTTGGTTCTCAATATCATAGAACTGGACGAAGTCAGGATCGCTGTAGATAGGGTCGGTCATAGTTCTCCGCCTATACTCCAAATTTCCAGCTGCGGCCCATCAATGCGTCAGGCCGCCGCGTCCAGGCGATAGCGACGCATCCAGTCGAGGCTTGTCGCGTCAGCGAGCTTTGCAACGCCGGGGCTTATATCTTCGGCGTCTGGTGCTCGGACATCCAAAACTTCACAGATGCCTAGCAACGTCGCCGCCGGATTGCTCGAAAGGCGCTCGTAGCCAACCCGAAGCGGGGTTATGCCTTGCTCAGCGAACCAAATGTTCCATGCCGCATCATAGGTCTCGAGTTCCGTGACCTCTCGTTTGATCCGCTCGAAATCATATTGGGGCTCTTTCGGCGGTGCGACCCTTTCGATCTCGGTGCCGTCGGGAGCGATATGCCAAAGACCGGTCTGCTCCGCCTTGATCAGGGAGACAGCCTGCGCGAGCTTGTTCTCCCGCGAGAGGTGTATGTAGAGGACGCGGCCAAAGGCCTTTTCAAGACGCGCTCTGTCGGACGGCAGTTTTGGAAAAATCCGGTCGAGGGTTGCCGAGAGTTCATCCAGATTTTCGCGCATTAAGCGAAGGCCGAAGAGGCCGGTCCCACCCTTGCCCGCAGCCATCGCCGCGTTGAGATAGGCGACATTGAAGTCGAGCTCACTCATCGTGTCGCGATCGGGCAGCTTCCACTCTTCAGCCCACTCCAGCACATCCTGCCGCCGATAGAATGAGTGCGGATCGCCAGTCGTCTTCGTGGATGCCAGAAGCTTGCACAGCAGCGTGCTTCCGGTCCTCGGCGTGCCGCAGATGATGTATCCATCGAACATGTTGAGACCCATGCTGCTCGTCAAAGACAGGGCCGCCGCCCAGTAAGGATGGCGGCCGCTATAGCTGAAATCTTTGCTGGATGCGACGTCACGGCTATCGCTTTTAAATGCCTCTCTCGGACAAACACCATGCCTGCAGCGGCCAAATTTACCGGTTGCGCACCACCACGCACGCCCCACCGACACTTTGCAATTTCTGGCAAATAACGTTGGCATCGGCGCGGCGGTCGACACCGATCCTGACCGCGTAGATGCCGCGCCGGCCGATCGGCGTGCGCACCCGGCTGACCACCGGATCATGCCCGTTGAGTAGGGCCGGGAACCGGCTCCTTACCCTGAGCCACTGGTTGATCGCCGCACTGCGGCGGAAATTGCCGGCCACCTGGATGCCCCACGGCTTTATGTTGATCGAAGCCATGGCCACCGTCCGCGACATGATCACCGGCAGCTTGCGGCAGGCAATGGCAAAATCCGTCTTTGCATCGAGCGGCTCGATCTTTCCGGCATAGGCCCGGTCGGTGAACTTGTCGGCCGGCTCGCCCATGATGTCGAAGACATAGCTTTCGGTTTCCATCGGCAGAAAGCCGCCGGAGCTGAGCCAGCGCGACACCCGGCTCTCACCGGCATTGTAGGCGGCCGCCGCCAGGCCGAGATTGCCATAGCCGGTTTTCATTTCAGCGAGATATCTAGCCGAAGCCGGGATCGCCTGGTTGATGTCGAATGAATTGGCGAGCCCGCGCATCTTGGCGGTGCCCGGCATGAACTGGGCGATGCCCTCGGCGCCGACCGGACTGACGGCGTTGGGATCGAAACGGCTTTCCTTCCAGATCAGCCGGGCGAAGAAATCCCTGGGCAGGCCGTTCTGGTCGGCATGGGACTGGATCAGGGTGCAGACCCTGTCGATCAGCCGCTGCTTGGCGGATTGCGGTGGATCCGCCCGAACAGCTGTCGAGCAGACCAGGGCGCAAAGCAAAACGAGCGTCGCCCTCAGGAAACGCTGCATCGCGCCTACTCCGCCGCGGCCTTGCTGCGACCAAACCGTTGCTCGATATAGTCGGCGACCATTTTCTCGAAATCCGCGGCGATTGATGGCCCGCGCAGCGTCGCCGCCTTCTTGCCGTCGACGAAGACCGGCGCCGTCGGCGTCTCGCCGGTGCCGGGCAGCGAAATGCCGATGTCGGCATGCTTGGACTCGCCCGGACCGTTGAC
>NZ_RZTC01000007.1:31095-54697 GCF_004023165.1 Mesorhizobium sp. M7A.F.Ca.MR.176.00.0.0
GTTGACGATGCAACCCATCACCGCGACCTTGAGGTTCTCGACGCCGGGATATTTTTCGCGCCACACCGGCATGTTCTTGCGCAGGTCCGCCTGGATGTTCTGGGCAAGTTCCTGGAACACGGTCGAGGTCGTGCGGCCGCAGCCGGGGCAAGCGGCGACGATCGGCACGAACTGCCTGAACCCCATGGTCTGCAGCAGCTCCTGCGACACCTGCACCTCACGCGTGCGGTCGCCATTCGGCTCCGGCGTCAGCGAGATCCGGATGGTGTCGCCGATGCCTTGCTGCAGCAGGATGCCCATCGCGGCCGAAGAAGCCACGATGCCTTTCGAGCCCATGCCAGCTTCGGTGAGGCCGAGATGCAGCGCATGGTTGGAGCGGGTGGCAAGCTCGGTATAGACGGCGATCAGGTCCTGCACGCCGCTGACCTTGGCCGACAGGATGATCTTCTCGCGGCCAAGGCCGATCTCTTCCGCCATCTCGGCCGACAGGATTGCCGACTGCACGATCGCCTCGCGCGTCACCTCTTGCGCCGTCAGCGGAAAATCCTTGTCCTGGTTGTCGTCCATCAGCCGGGTCAAAAGCTCCTGGTCGAGCGAGCCCCAGTTGACGCCGATGCGCACCGGCTTGTCGTGTTTGATCGCCATCTCGACAATCGCCGCGAACTGCCGGTCCTTCTTGTCCTTGAAGCCGACATTGCCCGGATTGATGCGATATTTGGCCAGCGCCTCGGCACAGGCCGGATGATCGGCCAAGAGCTTGTGGCCGATATAGTGGAAATCGCCGACCAGCGGCACGTTGATGCCAAGCCGCTGAAGTCGCTCATGAATGCGCGGCACGGCGGCGGCACTCTCGTCGCGATCGACGGTGATGCGCACGATCTCGGAGCCGGCCCGGTGGAGTGCTGCAACCTGCGCAACAGTCTGGTCGACATCGGCCGTGTCGGTGTTGGTCATCGACTGCACGACAACTGGCGCGCCGCCGCCGACGACCACGCCGCCGACATCGACGCCGACCGAGGTGCGGCGGGGGAAAGGTGAGGAAAAATATCCGGTCATGCCGGCAGCCTTTTGTCTCTGGAGCGCCATGCGTCCACTTGGACGCACAAATGCGCTCCGGGCCGATGCGCTAAAGTCCGGGCATGAGGTGGAGGAGCAAAGATGGCTTGTCAATGGCGACAGGTCGCCACTGGCCAGAATCGGCCCGCCGCCAGGGGCCAGAAACAATCGATGATCTGGCGAAACGGGCGACGGCCGAAGCGGAAATTGAGCCAAGTGGTAGTCCAGCCTCGGCCGATGTGCCCAGTGCTGGAAATCAAAACCACCATGCCGGCGGCAGGTGCCGCCGGGAAAAGAGGCCGCGGATGGTAAGCGGCTATGTCAGGAGGGCATCAATGCGTGGTCGGTTTCCCTCTTAGTTTTTCAATCTCGTCCTTGAGTGCCAGCTTGCGTCGCTTGAGATTCACGATTTCGAGGTCGTCGACCGATGGATGATTCATCGCGTCATCGAGTTCGCGTTCGATGTCGCCGTGTTTCCGCTGCAACTCATCAAGATGGGATGCAAGAGACATGATTGGTTCTCCCTTTCATGGTTTCCTCGATTGCAACCGTCACGGCGCGTCCACCGCAGGTTCGCTTCTGTGACGGCACAATGACACTGTGCCACCATCCAGCCGCGATGTCGAATGATCCGTGGTAGCATTCCACGACACCTTGAAATGTGATATGGGCTGCACGCCGGTGACAAAACACCCGGTCCCGCCCAATCAGGCCCAGTTTTGGGCGCCGCAGACGTGCAGACGGTAGAGAATGTCCGATCAGGAACAGGCCGATATTCGCCTAGAATTTTCCCGCCTGAAGCAGGAACACGCCGATTTCGATGCGGCCATCAACGCGATGATCGCCATGGCCTGCGATCCGCTGCAGATCCAGCGCATGAAGAAGAAGAAGCTGTTCCTGAAGGACCGGCTGATGGCGCTGGAAGACAAGATCATTCCCGACATCATTGCGTGAGTTGGCGTTCGCTCGCTCGCGCTACCCGGCGATCGAAAGCTTCGCGGCACGATCACGCAGCAGGCCGATAAGTTCGCCGGTCCGCCCCTCGGATGTATCGATGGGGACCACCAGGCACATCGTCGCCTCGACCTTGCCCGGCGCTGAAAACACCGGCGCGGCAAGGCACTTGGTATAGGCATCGACAAGGCCCGAAGTGACGCAATAGCCGGTGATCCGCGCTTTTGCGATGTCGGCGACGAAATCGTCGAGCCGCAGTTTGCGCCCGTCGGGCAGCACGAGATCGTCGTTTGACACCATGTCTTCGATCTCAGCCTTCTCCAGCCCAGCCAGAAGCAGCCGCCCCGAGGCCGTCCAGGGCAGCGGTATCTGCAAGCCGGTGGCGGAACTGATGCGGAACGGCCTGGTGCCGGGACTCGCATGGACGATCGTATAGCGGCCGCTCTGCAGCATGCACAGTTCGGAAGTCTCGCCGGTCTCGCGCGACAGATTGTCGACCTCCTGGCGCCCCCGCCTCAACAGGTCGTTGCCCCGCACATAGTCCATTCCGTAGAGATAGAGCTTCTTGCCGAAATAGACGCGATTGCCGTCGCCTTCCATTTCCAGCAGTCCCGCATCGACCAGCGACCGCACCAGCGTATAGATCGTCGAACGGGGCGCGTTCACGCCCTTGGCAAGGTCGCCAATGCCGATCGCGCGCTGGGTCGTGTGAAGAAACTCCAGAATCTCGAGCACCCGGTTGAGCCCCTTTTCACGGGAGCCCGAAATCTTCTCGCCGGCTGAAAGTGCCGAGGCATTGCCATCTTGCATTGTTGATTCCCGGTGTTAGTATCTGTCCTGTACAGGATACACACGTCTCTTGTAAGAGACAATCGCTTCGACGTCACTGACGCGTGTATTGCCTGTGCAAGGGGAACACAAACGAAAGGAGGTCGCCGTGAACGACACATCCGGAAGACGTGATTTTCTGAAATTGGGAATGGCGGGACTGGCCACGGCCGGCGTCGTGGGTGCGGCGGTAGCCGTCGATGCCCAGAAGGCCGCTGCTCAGGCAGCACCCGACAGCCTGCTGCGCACCGTGCTCGATCGCGGCAAGCTGATCGTCGGCACCGGCAGCACCAACGCGCCGTGGCACTTCGAGAACGATGCCGGCGAACTCGTCGGCATGGACATCACCATGGGGCGCATTCTTGCCAAGGGCCTTTTCGATGATCCGACCAAGGTCGAGTTCGTGATGCAGGATCCGGCACAGCGCATCCCCAACGTCACCACCAACAAGGTCGACATCACCATTCAGTTCATGACGATGAGCGCCCAGCGCTCGCAGCTGGTCAACTTTTCCCGGCCTTACTACGTCGAGGGCGTCGCCCTGCTGAGCCTTCCGACCGCCGAGAACAAGACCTTCGACAAGTTGCTTGCCGGCGGCTCGGCGACACGCGTCTCCATCCTGCAGAATGTCGATGCCGAGGCGCAGGTGCATTCGGTGCTGCCCGAGTGCCAGGTCATGCAGATCGATACCCAGGCCAACGTGCTGCAGGCACTGGAATCGAAACGCGTCGACGCCGCTGCCGTCGATCTGTCCACGGTACGCTGGCTCGCCTCGCGCAATCCGGACAGATATTTCGACGCCGGCAAGAGCTGGCTGAGCATGCTTTATGGCGCGGCACTCCGGCAAGGCGACCTTGACTGGCTGACCTTCGTCAACGCGACCTTCACCATCGCCATGTTCGGCCACGAAAACGCACTCTACGATGCCGCCTTCAAGGACTATTTCGGACAGGAGCCGCCGGCGCGCCATCCCGGCTTCCCGGCCATCTGATCTGCATCAGGCGGGAGGGCGTATCCAGCGCCCTTCCGCCTCCCTAGAGCAATTCCAGGAAGTGTGAAACGGTTTTTCGTCCGGAATTGCGTCAAACAAAGAGTTAGAGCGGGTCGCCGTTTCCGTGAAACGGTGAACTGCTCTAAGCCTGCGGCACTGAGGCGGACGCATGGGCTATGCCCTTAATTTCAACCTGATCTGGCGGCACTTCGACAAGCTGTGGGGCGGACTGCTGCTCAGTCTCGAACTCGCCGTCATATCGATCGCCATCGGCACCGTCATCGGTCTGGTTTTGGCGGTCTGGTACGTGTCTGCCGGACGCATCGTGCGCACCATCATCGCCGCCTACGTCGAATTCATCCGCAACGTGCCGCTGATCCTGCTCGTCTACCTCGTTTTCTACGGCCTGCCGACAGTGGTCGACATCGCCTACAGCGCGCCGACCTCGTTCGTCGTCACGCTGTCGCTCTATAGCGGCGCCTATCTGGTCGAGGTGTTTCGCTCCGGGCTCGAAGCCGTTCCGCGCGGACAGTTGGACGCCGGCAAGGCAATCGGCCTGACGCCCTGGCAAAGGCTGCTCAACGTGCGCCTGCCGACCATGCTGCGCATCACCTTGCCGGCATTGTCCAACACCTTCATATCGCTGTTCAAGGACACCTCCGTCGCCTCGGTCATTTCGGTGCCGGAGCTGACCTATGGCGCCCAGTGGATCAACTTCAACACCTTCCGCATCGTCGAGGTCTATCTCGTGGTCACGGCGATGTATCTGGTGACCGGCTACATCTTGCTTTTTGCGCTTCGGCTCGTCGAGCGCCGGTTCAGGGCGGCGCGCTGACATGCTGACCCAGATAGCCTATGCCTTGCCTTTCCTCGCCCAGGGCTTTGCCCTGACACTGTGGGTATCCCTGCTGGTCGTGGTGTTTTCGTTGATCGCCGGCGTGATCATGGGCGTCGGCCTAGTCTATGGCCCGGTGCCGTTGCAATGGGCCGTGCGCATCTTCAGCGACACCATCCGCGGCATCCCGATCCTGGTGCTCATCTTCTTTGTCTATTACGGACTGCCGGCCGTTGGGCTTCATCTGCCGTCGTTCTGGGCCGCAGTGCTGGCGCTGACCCTGTTCAAGACAGCTCAGGTCGTCGAATATTTCAGAGGTGCTGTCGGCTCCATTCCGAAAGGGCAGTCCGAGGCGGCGATGGCGATCGGACTCACCTTTCGCCAGCGGCTCGCCTACGTCATTTTCCCACAGGCGTTCAGGCGCTTCCTGCCGCCCTGGATCAACGGCGTCACCGATGCGGTCAAGGGCAGCGCGCTGGTATCGCTGCTCGGCATCACCGACCTGATGCAGGCCATCAACCAGGTCATCGGCCGCACCTATGAGGCCATGCCGCTCTATATCCTCGGCGCGCTCATCTACTTCGCGGTCAACTATGCCCTTTCGCTCGCCAGCCGTCGGCTCGAGCGGCGTTTCTCCTTCATCCGGGAATAGCAATGTCCACAAGTCCGAAAAACACCCCGGCCCTTCTCGACGTCCAGGACGTTTCCAAAGCCTTTGGGACCGTCCAGGTCCTGCGTTCGGTCAGCCTGCAGGTGGCGAAGGGCGAGGTGGTGACGGTCATCGGCCCCTCCGGCAGCGGCAAGACCACGCTGCTGCGTTGCGTCAACTTTCTCGAAAGCTATGACAGTGGTTCGATCCGCATCGACGGCAAGGAGGTCGGCTTTCGCGAAGCCGGAACCCGCCAGCGTCGCAGCGAACGCGATCTCGCCGCGATGCGCGCCGAGACCGGCATGGTGTTCCAGAGCTTCAACCTCTTTCCGCACCTGACAGCCGCCGGCAACATCATGCTTGGCCTCACCAAGGTGCGCGGCAAGAGCAACGCCGAAGCGCGCACCATCGCCGAACACTGGCTCGGCCGGGTCGGCCTCGCCCACAAGGCCGACAGCCTGCCCGCCGAACTGTCCGGCGGCCAGCAGCAGCGCGTCGGCATTGCCCGCGCAGTGGCCATGGGGCCGAAGATCCTGCTTCTCGACGAGATAACCTCCGCGCTCGACCCGGAACTGGTCGGCGAGGTGCTCGAGGTCGTGCGCAGCCTGGCCGAGGACGGCATGACGATGGTGATGGTCACGCACGAAATGGCCTTTGCCCGAGATGCTTCGAGCCGCATCATCTTCATGGCCGATGGCGGCGTCAGCGCGGCGGGCCCACCCGCCGAAATCCTGGCGGCGGACACCGACAATGAGCGCCTGCGCACCTTCCTGGCACGCTTCCGCGCCTCGCATTTCTAGAACGGGACAGCCAACGCTGTCGCAAGGAGCCTTCTTTCATGACGCCTTATATCCGGCTCGCCGCGTTGGGCCTGACGCTGCCCGAGCCGCCGACACCGATCGCCAACTTCGTCACCCATGCCGAAAGCGGCCGGCTGATCTTCCTGTCCGGTCAGGGTCCGCTGCGCACCGACGGCACGCTGTTTACCGGCAAGGTGGGGGAGGATGTCACCGTCGAGGAGGCTTATGGCCATGCCCGCCTCACCGGCCTCAATCTGCTTGCCGTCATGCACGCAGCCACTGGCGACCTTGGCCGGATCGTGCGCGTCGTCAAGCTGCTCGGCTTCGTCAACGCCATACCGACCTTCAGCGACCATCCGAAAGTGGTCAATGGCTGTTCCGACCTGTTTGCCGATGTGTTCGACAATATCGGCGGCCATGCCCGCTCGGCGATCGGCGTCGGCTCCTTGCCTGGAAACATCACCGTTGAAATCGAGGCGGTTGTCGAGATCGCCGCCTGACCTTTAGAAGAATGGAATCCGAGAGATGAAAACCACTTCCACCGACGGCTCCAACACCACCATCCGCGAACGGCTCGGCCTTCGCCCGATCATCAATGTCTCCGGCACGATGACCGCGCTCGGCGCGTCGATCATTGTCCCCGAAGCGATCAGCGCCATGGCGGAAATGGCCTCGCAATGGGTGGAAATGGATGACCTGCAACGTGCCGCAAGCACGATCGTCGCGCGCCTGACCGGCGGCGAGGCCGGTTTCATCACTGCCTGCTGCGCCAGCGGCATCACCATGGCGATCGCCGGTGCGATGACGGGGACCAATCTGCTCGCCATCGAGCGGCTGCCTGATAACACGGAAGGCCTCAAGTCGGAGGTCATCGTCCAGCTCGGCCACATCGTCAACTATGGTGCGCCGATCGACCAGTCGGTCCGGCTGGCGGGCGCCAGGGTCGTGCCGGCCGGCACGGTCAGCGTGACGCAGGACTATCATGTGCGCGACGCGATCAACGACCGCACGGCGGCGGGCCTCTATGTCGTTGCGCACCACACCGTGCAGTATGGCATGCTGTCGCTGGAGGAATTCTGCGAGATCTGCCACGCCAGGGGCGTCCCTGTGATCGTGGATGCGGCTTCAGAGTATGATCTGCGCGGCTTCCTCGCGCGCGGCGCCGACATTGTCATCTACAGCGGCCACAAATTCCTGAGTGGGCCGACCAGCGGCATCGTCACCGGGCGCAAGGATCTGGTTCGCACCGCCTATCTCCAGAACCGCGGCGTCGCCCGCGCCATGAAGGTCGGCAAGGAGAGCATCGCCGGCACCATGGCCGCACTGGAAGCCTGGGAAAAGCGCGACCATGCCGGCATCCGCCGCCGCGAAGACGCCGCGCTCAACCTGTGGAAGGAGACGTTGCAGGGGCTGCCGGGCATTGTCGCGCAGATCATTCCCGATCCGACCGCCAACCCTCTCGATCGGCTTCAGATATTTGTACTGCCCGAAAGCCGGTTCACGGCGGCCGGCCTCACCTCGGCATTGGCGGCGGGCTCGCCGCCGATCATCGTGCGCAACCATGAGGTGGAGCGCGGCCATTTCTTCCTCGATCCCTGCAACCTCCATCCCGGCGAGGCTGAGATCGTCGCCGAACGGTTGCGCGCCGTATTGACCGCCAAGGACCGCCCGGCCGATGCGATGAAACTCGCCCGCAAGGATTCGTCCGGCGTCTTACGCTGGCCAGATTGAACACCCGGCGAATCGCTACCTGAAATGCGCCGGCCGTAACCAGCACGCGCCATCATGCGCCTATTGGCCTGACGGGCTCTCCAGGGCACCGGCCGGGAAACTGCCGGCTCCCTTTGCGCGCCTTGGCGGGTCCAGCTTGGTGGCCGCTTCGTAGCCTCTCAAAACAATAACTTTACAAATATCTTTCTTTATGTGAAGTCATGACGATTGAAGGATCGATCATGACAGCCACTCGTTTCGCCACGCGCCTGAATTCCTTTGCCTCGCGACCGCAGGCCGAGTGGCCCGATCTTACCGGCAAGCCGTCGCTGCTGCAGATGGCGGCGCGCGCCGCCAAGGTCGAGGGGCTTACCGATCTTGATCTCAACTTTCCTGACCACGTCGGTGAAAAGCCCACGGAAATCGCCCTGAAACTGGGCGATCTTGGGCTCTCCATCAATGGCTTTGCCATGCGCTACTACTCCAACCCCGCCTTCAAGCTCGGCGCTTTCACCAATCCGGATCCGGCGGTGCGTCGCGAGGCCATCGACCTGACCAAGGCCGGCATCGATGCCGTGCGTGAGGCCGGCGCCAGCCTGATGACGCTGTGGCTCGGCCAGGATGGCTTCGACTACGCCTTCCAGGCCGACTATTCGACGCTTTGGCAACACGAAATTGATGGGATTCGTGAAGTTGCGGCACATGATCCCGACTGTCAGATCAGCCTTGAATACAAACCGAACGAACCACGCTCCTACAGCCTGATGCCGGATGCGGCGACGACCTTGCTGGCGATCCGCGATGTCGGCCTGCCTAATCTCGGCGTCACGCTCGATTTCGCTCATGTGCTCTACGCCGACGAACAGCCGGCCTTTGCCGCGGCCCTGGTGGCGCGTCACAGCAAGCTGCTCGGCGTGCACCTGAACGACGGCTACGCCAAGCGCGACGACGGCCTGATGGTCGGCGCGGTGCACACGCTGCAGACCATCGAGCTGCTCAGGCAGATTCGCCGCGACGGTTACGCCGGCGCCATCTATTTCGACACGTTCCCTGACATGACCGGGCTCGATCCGGTGCGCGAGTGCGAAGTCAACATCGCCACCGTCAAGCGCATGCTGCGCGTCGTCGACCGGCTGGAGCAGGACAATCGCCTGTCCGCCGCCATGGACAGCCAGGATGCCGTTACGTCGCAGGCCATCATCCAGGAAATCATGCTCGGGCCGGATAGCTGAGGCATCCGCGCCATCGCCGTTTTTCAACCAGGGAGGAATACAATGAAACTTCTGCTTGCCACCGCTACCGCCGCACTGATGGCGCTCTCGATCGGCTCTGCCTTTTCCGCCGACCTCGCGCCGCTCAATTCCGACACGGAAAAGGACCGCATCGACTGGTCGCAGGTCGAGGCCAAGTTCGGCGCGTTCCCCAAGCTGCCCGAAGGCACCAAGGCAGGCGCGGTCTCCAAGACGCTGACCAATGAATACTGGCGCTCGCTGGGCGAGGGCTACACGGCATTCGGCGCCAAGGTCGGAGTTCCCGTCGTCTATCAGGCAGCGCAGAGCGAGGGCGACCAGCTCGGCCAGCTCACCATTGCCGAAGGCTTGGTGACGCAGGGCTACAACGTGCTGCTCGTCTCGCCGCAGACGGATGCCAATCTGCAGCCGATCATGGAGCAGGCCAAGGCCGCCAACGTGCCGGTGGTCAACGTCAATGACGCCGTTATCCCACAGGCCGAACATTATGTCGGCAATGTCCAACGCGATAATGGCGTGCGCGTCGCCAAATGGTTCATCAAGAATCGCCCGAATGGCGGCAAGGTTGCCATCGTCGAAGGCCAGGCTGGCGTCTATGCCGCCGTCCAGCGCACCGACGGCTTCAAGTCGACCATCACCGAGGGAGGCAAGTTCGAGGTTGTCGCCAGCGTTCCCGGCAACTGGGACCGCCAGACCTCTTATGATGCGGCCACCAACATCCTGCAGCAGCACCCCGACCTGATCGGCTTCTATGCCAACAATGACGGCATGGCGCTCGGCATCGTCGAGGCAGTCAAGGCCGCCGGCCTGCAGGACAAGGTTGCGGTCTTCGGCACCGACGGCATTTCCGATGCCTATGCCTCCATACGGGCCGGCGAACTGACCGGCACGGTCGACAGTTTCCCGGTGCTGACCGGCGAAGTGGCGCTGGAAACAGCTCTGCGACTCGTCGCGGGACAGAAGCTGCCGCGCGTCGTCGCCACACCACAGGCGCTGATCACCAAGGACAATGCCGATCGCTATTCCGGCGCCGGCGCGCGCAAGGCACTGCTCGAGGACGCGGCTACAGGCCAGTAAGCCAATCGGCGGATGCCGGCCAGAGCAATTCGCTTCTGTCCGGCACCGTTGCCCGGAGATAGAACCCGATGTCACCCCGGCTGCAATTCCAGGGCATTTCCAAGCTGTTTCCGGCCGTACGGGCGCTTGACGGCGTTTCGTTCTCGGTCGCGGCCGGTGAAATCCACGGCCTGCTCGGCGAAAACGGCGCCGGCAAGTCGACGCTGCTGCGCATCCTGTCTGGCGTCTACAGGCCGACAGCGGGAAGCGTCCTCATCGACGGCAAGTCGGTTACACTCGCCAACCCGGTTGCCGCGCGCGCTGCGGGCGTCGCCATGATCCATCAGGAATTGCAGCAGGTGCCGCGCCTCAGCGTCGCCCAGAACATGTTCCTCGGCCATCCGCTGACGCGCGGCGGCATCTTCGTCGCCAGCAGAGAGCAGGAGCGCCGCGCCACCGAGGCTCTTGCAGCCATCGACCCCTCTATCGATCCAGCCGCCCCGCTCGGCACTCTGAAGGTGGCGCAGCGGCAGATTGTCGAGATTGCCAGGGCATTGCTCGATCGCGCCCGCATCGTCGCCATGGACGAGCCGACATCGAGCCTGACGCCGAGCGAATTCGAACGGCTCGCGCAAGTCATTACAGGTTTGGCGCGCGATGGCGTCGCCGTCGTCTATGTCT
Source organism: Mesorhizobium sp. M7A.F.Ca.MR.176.00.0.0 (assembly GCF_004023165.1). NCBI lineage: Bacteria > Pseudomonadati > Pseudomonadota > Alphaproteobacteria > Hyphomicrobiales > Phyllobacteriaceae > Mesorhizobium > Mesorhizobium sp. M7A.F.Ca.MR.176.00.0.0. Next base: position 41,906 of record NZ_RZTC01000007.1, read on the forward strand.
CGCACAAGCTGGATGAGGTGTTCGGCATCTGCCGGCGCGCCACCATCATGCGCGACGGCGTCGTCGTCGATTCCGTCGATCTGAAAGACCTGTCGGAGAAAACGGTCGTGGCGATGATGGTTGGCCGCGAACTGGCGCAGGAACACCATAATTCCCATGCCACGAACAAGGTCATGCTAAGCGCGCGTGGCCTCTCCTCGGCGACGAAGGTGCGCAACGTGTCGTTCGATCTGCACCGCGGCGAGGTGCTGGGTATTGCCGGCCTGGTCGGTTCCGGCCGCACTGAACTTTTGCGGCTCCTGGCCGGCGCCGATCGCGCCACGGCCGGCACCATTGCAATCGACGGCAAGGCGGCGCGGTTCGCCAGCCCACGCGATGCGATTGCCGCGGGCATCGGCTTGGTGCCGGAGGAGCGCAAGCGCGAAGGCATCGTGCCGCTGCGCTCGATCACCAGCAACATGGCGCTGGCCTCGATGAACGTATTCGCGCCGCGCGGCGTCATCGATCACACCAGGCTGAAACAGTTGGCGGTCGACAGGATGAGCCGCGTCAATCTGCGCCCGTTCCTGCTCGACCGGCCGATCCGCCTGTTCAGCGGCGGCAACCAGCAGAAGGCGATCATCGGCCGCTGGCTGGCCGCGGGAACGCGCATCCTCTTGTTCGACGAGCCGACACGCGGCATCGATGTCGGCGCCAAGGCGGAGATCTATCATCTGATCGAGGAACTCGCCGCCGAGGGCCATGCCGTGATCGTCGTCTCCTCCGAACTCCCCGAAGTGATCCGGCTTGCCGACCGCGTGCTGGTCATGCGCGACGGCACGATCGCGGCCGAACTCCACAGAGACGATATCAGCGAACAGGCGATCGCGGCGCACGCCATCCCGCAAACGCAAACGCCGGCCGCACAGCCGGCACGGCAGAGGTGACGGATATGTCGGATACCACTCTGGTGCGGCCACGCGCCGAATTCCTGCGCGGCGTTTCCATGCGCGACGCCGGCACGCTGATCGGCCTTGTCGTGATCCTGGCCGTATTCGGCGCGCTGGTGCCCGGCTTCTTCGCCGAGCGTAACCTGATCAACATCCTGCAGCAGTCGAGCATCAATGCCTGTCTCGCACTCGGCATGACGCTGGTCATCATCTCCGGCGGCATCGACCTGTCGGTCGGGCCGACGGCGGCACTCTCGGCCGTCATCTCGGCCTCTATGATGGTCGCCGGCGTGCCGTTTCCGCTGGCCATCGCCGCCGGCTTCGCCATTGGCCTTGCCTGCGGCCTCGTCAACGGCGTGCTCGTCGCCTATGTCGGGCTGCAGCCCTTCATCGTCACGTTGGGAACGCTCAGCACCTATCGGGCGCTGGCGCTGATCTACACCGGCGGCAATCCGGTGCTCGGCCTTCCGCCAAGCTTTCGCGCCATCTTCAACGGATCGCTGTTTGGACTGCCTCTGGCGGTCATCATCGTCGCCTGCGTGGCTGTCGTCGCCTGGGTCGTTTTGAAGAAGACGCCCTTCGGCGAATATCTGCTTGCCGTCGGCGGCAACGAGGAGGCGGCCTACATCGCCGGCGTGCCGATTGCCCGCACCAAGATCGCCGCCTACATGATCTCGGGCCTGCTGGCGGCGCTTGCCGCGCAGATCCTGATCGGCCGGCTTGGCGCCGCCGAGCCTATCCTCGGCAATCTCTGGGAACTCGACGCCATCGCGGCTGCCGCCATCGGCGGCGCCTCGCTGATGGGCGGCAAGGGCAGCATCGTCGGCACCATCCTGGGCGCCGTCATCCTCGGCGCTATGCGCAACGGTTTGACGCTGATGAACGTCCAGTCCTTCTATCAGCTTCTGGCAACTGGTCTTATAATCCTCGCCGCGATGCTTATCGATCGCGTGACGAGGGGGCGTGGATGACCTTGAGCGGGCTGGACCTGAAAGCGGTAGGACCGCGCATCCGCATGATGATGCCGCATCTCACCCCGTTGGAGGCGAAGGTGGTGGAAACCGTCTTCGGCCGGCGCGGTTTCGACGAGAGCATTCCGCTGAAACAGATCGCCGAAGAGTCCGGCGTGTCCGAGGCGATGGTGGTCAAAATCGCCAAGAAGCTCGGCTTTTCCGGCTATCGCGACTTCCGCACCGCCGTCTATGAATACAGTCGCCTGCCGACCGCCGAGATGCACCAGGAACTGTCATCCGACGACAGTTCGGCCGAGATCGTGCAAAAAGTGTTTCGCACCTCCATCCAGGCGCTGGAGGAGACGCTGGCGATCCTCGACATCGAGGATTTCGACCGCGCCGCCGAGCTGCTCTTCCGTGCCAAGAACCGGGATTTTTATGGCGTCGGCGGCTCGGCGCAGATCGCCCGCGATGTCTCGCACAAGTTTCTGCGCATCGGCATCCGCGCATCCGTCTATGACGATTCGCATATGATGTTGATGTCGGCCTCGCTGCTCGGCGGCGACGACATCGCCGTCGGCTTCTCCCATTCGGGCAACACGTCGGCCGTCATCGACGCCATCCAGCTGGCCCGCAAGAACGGTGCCCGCACGCTGGCCATCACCAACTACGACAACTCGCCGCTGGCTGCGGTCGCCGACATCGTGCTTTGCTCGACCGCGCAAGGCTCGCCGTTGATGGGCGAGAACGCAGCGGCGCGCATTGCCCAGCTCAACATCCTCGACGCGCTGTTCGTGGCGGTGGCGCAGCGTGATTATCAGGCGGCGGAGCGCAATCTCGGCCGCACCATGTCGGCGGTGACATCGAAACGAAAAGACCGGGGCTCATGACGACAACGCCGCTGGTCACCGTGTTCGGCAGCTTGCATTACGATATCATGGTCGACGCGCCCGACCGCCCGCGCAAGGGCGAGACGGTGACCGGCCATGCCTGGCACCCGAAATGCGGCGGCAAGGGCGGCAACCAGGCTGTCTCGGCGGCGCGGGCCGGCGTGCGCGCGGCGATGATCGGCGCCGTCGGCGACGATGATTTCGGGCGGGCGTTGCTGGCCAATCTCAATCGCGCCAAGGTCGACCGCCGCTTCGTGCGGGTGGCCGCTGGTGCCGGCTCCGGCATGAGCGTGGCGATCTTCGACGCAGGCGGCGACTATGGCGCGGTGATCGTCTCGGGCAGCAATCTGACACTGGGCCATGCCGACATTGCCTCTGCTTCCGATGTGGTGGGACAGACGGCGGTGCTCCTGCTGCAGAACGAAGTGCCGGAAGCCGCCAACATTGCCGCTGCACGCGCAGTCAAGGCACGGGGCGGCCACGTCGTGCTCAACGCGGCCCCCGCGCGCAAACTCTCTGAGGAGTTGATCGCCCTGGTCGACATATTGGTGGTGAACGCGATCGAGGCGGAATTCCTGGCCGGCGTGGCGGTGGTCGAGACACTCGACGGCGCCGCGCAAGCCGCACGGCTATTGGCCGATCTTTATCCGGTGGCGATTGTCACGGCGGGCGGCGAGGGCGTCGCCTGCTGCGACCAGACCGGCGAGGCCTTCGCGCTGCCGGCCGTCCCGGTCAAGGTCGCCAGCACGCATGGCGCCGGCGATGAATTCGTTGGCGCGCTGGCCGCGGGACTTGCCCGTGGGCAGACCATGCGGGCGGCCATCACCGCCGCCAACACGGCTTCGGCCTTGCTGGTCTCGACGCCAGAGGCCGAGCGCGACGGCATCTGACCGGCTGGTTTCCGTCTTGCCAGACCGCAGCAGCGGCCGCCTATCCTTGCGGCCTCGCGCGAATTCCGCTAAGGCGCGCCTTTGTCGCCGGGGAGCACCGACTTGGACGATCAACGCGCCGACGTCGCCATCATCATGGGCAGCCAGTCCGACTGGGCGACGATGCGCCATGCGGCCGAAACGCTGGAAGCACTCGGCATCCCGCACAAGCGGCTGATCATCTCCGCGCACCGCACACCGGACCGGCTCTATGATTTCGCCAAGGGCGCCAAGGCGGCCGGCTACAAGGTGATCATCGCCGGCGCCGGCGGTGCGGCGCACCTGCCCGGCATGACGGCGGCGATGACGCCGCTGCCGGTGTTCGGCGTGCCGGTGGAATCGAAAGCGCTTTCCGGGCAGGATTCGCTGCTGTCCATTGTCCAGATGCCGGCCGGCATTCCCGTGGGCACGCTGGCCATAGGCAAGGCTGGCGCCGCCAACGCAGCGCTTCTGGCCGCTGCCGTGCTGGCCCTGAACGATGACAGCCTTGCCGTCCGTCTGGACGCCTGGCGCGCCGCGCAGACCGCCAAGGTCGCGACCGAACCGACGGATACGCCGTGAGCCTGCCCGCCGGATCGACCATTGGCATCATTGGCGGCGGCCAGCTCGGCCGCATGCTGGCTGTTGCTGCCGCCCGCCTCGGCTACCGCACCGTGGTGCTGGAGCCGCAAGCGGATTGCCCGGCCGCACAGGTCGCCAACCGGCAGATAACAGCCGCCTATGACGACCCGGCCGCTCTTGCCGAACTCGCAGGCTCGAGTTCCGTCGTCACCTACGAGTTCGAGAACGTCCCGGTTGCAGCCGCCAGCGCGCTGGCCGCCAAGGTTCCGGTCTATCCGCCGGCGCGTGCGCTGGAAGTGGCGCAGGACCGGGTGGACGAAAAAACATTCCTCAACGGCATCGGCATTGCCACCGCCGATTTCCACGCCGTCGACAATGATGACCAGTTGACGGCGGCGCTCAAGGCGTTCGACGGCAGCGGCATCCTGAAGACGCGCCGCATGGGCTATGACGGCAAGGGCCAGCGCGTCTTCCGCAACATGGAAGCCGGGGGCTTCGCCGGCACCTGCGAGGCGATGGGCAATGTGCCGCTGGTCCTGGAGTCCTTCGTGCCGTTCGAGCGCGAGATATCGGTGATCGCGGCGCGTGGGCTGGACGGTGCGGTCGTCGCCTACGATCCAGCCGAGAATATCCACCGCAACGGCATTCTCCATACGTCGACCTTGCCGGCCGCCATTATGCCGGAGACGGCGCAAGCCGCACGAACGGCGGCATCGAAGATCCTGTCGGCGCTGAACTATGTCGGCGTCATCGGCGTCGAGTTCTTCGTGCTTGCCAACGGCTCGCTGCTGGCCAACGAGATCGCGCCGCGCGTGCACAATTCCGGCCATTGGACGGAAGCCGCCTGTATCGTCTCGCAGTTCGAGCAGCATATCCGCGCCATTGCAGGCCTGCCGCTCGGCGGCCCGGACCGCCATTCCGACTGTGTGATGGAAAACCTGATCGGCGACGATGTGCTGCGCGTCCCGGAGCTTCTCGCCGAGCCCGATCTGATGCTGCATCTCTACGGCAAGGCCGAGGCGCGTCCCGGCCGCAAGATGGGTCATTTCACCCGGATCAGCCGCCGCGCCTCATAAAGTTGCATAAGGTTGCCTACTGCACCTCGTCGCTCTCGTCTTGCCCTGGATTGGCGCAACTCACATCGCCTTCCTCGCAATTGGCCGCGGCAGCGAGCTGCTTGACGCGATCATTGGTCAATCTGGTCAGGCATTGCGAAACTTCCATCGAATGGATCGATCCGCCTTCGCTGGCGGCGGTGGAATGCGCGCACTCGGCATCGCGAAAAGCGATCCAGGCGCGTTGCGCTACCTGCAGCAATCTCTTGCCGCCGGCATCATCCGAGCTGGTGAGATCCTGATAGGCCTTGTTAAGCTTGGCGTCGGCCGCCTGATAGTCTTCGCCGGCACAGATGTTCATCATCTGCTGGCTGTCGTCGCTGCGGTCGCATTCCTGCGCGCGCGCAACCGAAGCTGCCGCCAGCAGGACAAGGCAGGCGGACAGGAACATTCGGCGCATGGTTCTCTCCAAATCACTTCAAGGCGACCGCATCATCCCAGCCGGCCCAGGGCCGCGCAATGCCGCCAGACCGACATGGCGGATAATTGATGACAGAGACGATTCACAGCCGCTATGGAGCACGCTTGCGGTTGACAGGGACAAGGCTCCTCGTTTATGAGCCTCCCACAGTTCAAAGGCGCGTCTTCTGGCGCGCCTTAAAATTTCGACCCGGACCGGGTCCACACCGACAGGCAAGACCATGAAGATCAAGAATTCGCTCAAGGCGCTGAAGGCGCGTCATCGCGACAACCAGCTGGTTCGCCGCAAGGGCCGCGTCTACATCATCAACAAGACCGCCCCGCGCTACAAGGCACGTCAGGGCTGAGTTTTCGGGCAGGAGGCTGTCGCCTCCGCCCATTTGATGCTTGTTGTTGCCGCCTGCCGGCCTTTCACGCCAAATTCAGTTTGACGTTCCGTCGCCTGGGACTAGAGTCCGGCGATGCGGATTCTTTTTGCATTTTTGACATCTCTGCTTGTTTCCGGCGTCATTTATGGCCCGGCATGGGCGGATGATGCTGTCGCGCCGCCGGCCACTCAGGATGCGCCGCCCGCCGCATCGACGAAACAAGCCCGCCTCGATCAGCTGTTCAGCGACCTGAAACGCGAGCGCAACGAAAAGGCGGCCGAGCGCATCGCCGGCAACATCTGGAGCGAGTGGTCGCAATCCGGCAGCGCCTCGATCGACCTGATGATGCAATGGTCGCAAAAAGCCGTCGAGGGCCAGAAGTTCGACGTCGCGCTCGATTTCCTCGACCAGGTGGTGACTTTGCAGCCGACTTATGCCGAAGGCTGGAACCGGCGTGCCACCGTCCATTTCATGATGAAGAACTACGGCAAGTCGATGTCCGACATCGACCATACGCTGCAGCTCGAGCCGCGCCATTTCGGTGCGCTGTCCGGCCTGGCGCAGATCATGGCGCTGACCGGCCACAAGCAATCGGCGCTCGAGGCCTGGCAAAAGGTGCTGGCCATCTATCCGATGATGCGCAGCGCCCAGGACCAGGTCGGCACGATTTCGGAGGAGCTTGCCGGTGAAGGTATTTGAGGGAATAGGCAGTAGGGATTAGGCAGTAGGTTCAGACCGCTCTGCGGAACACACATGCCTACTGCCTACTGCCTACTGCCTACTGCCTACTGCCTACTGCCTACTGCCTACCCTACAACTTATCCCCCTCCACCTCGTATCTCCCTCATGAACCTGATCTACGCCGCCCTTGCCTTCCTGATGGCGCTTATCTTCGGCTTTGTCGGCGTCACCCGCGTCGGCTCATGGCTGATCGAGCGTCGCAATCCGCCGATCGGCGAGTTCGCCGACATCGACGGCGCCCGCATCCACTATGTCCATGTTCCGGCGCCCGCCAATGCCGAGTTGCCGCCGATCGTCTTCATCCATGGCGCCAGCGCCAATCTCAGGGACCAGATGCTGCCGCTGCGCCCCTTGCTCGAAGGCCGCGCCGAAATGCTGTTCTTCGACCGGCCAGGCCACGGCTGGTCGGGTCGCGGCACCAACAACGAGAACCCGTCGGCGCAGGCCAACACCATTGCCGCACTGATGGACCATCTCGGCATCAGGAAGGCTGTCATCGTCGGCCATTCCTTCGGCGGCGTGGTGACATCGGCCTTTGGCCGCGAACATCCAGACAAGACACTCGGGCTCGTCTTTCTCGCACCGGCGACCCACCCATGGCCGGGCGGCGCAACCGCCTGGTACTACAATCTGACCACCATGCCGGTGCTCGGTTGGCTGTTTTCCGAAGCGCTCACCTATCCGGCGGGAGCCCTGCAGATGGCTGACGCCACCACCTGCGTCTTTTCGCCCAACAAGGTGCCTGACAATTATCTCGCCTCGGCCTCTATCCCGCTGGTGCTGCGACCAACAGCCTTTCGTGCCAACGCCACCGATGTCGCCGGGCTCTATCGCTACGCGCTCGCCACCGCACCGCGTTACGCCGAGATCAAGGCGCCGAGCGTGGTCATTTCAGGCGATCGCGACAAGGTGGTCTATGCACATATCCATTCGGTCGGCCTGGCGCGCGACATTGCCGGTGCCGAACTCGTCTGGGTGCACAATCTCGGTCACAAGCCAGACTGGATCGCGACCGACCTGACCGTCGGCGCCATCGAGAAGGTCGCTGGCAAGAATATAGACCTGCAGGCGATGGCCAGGACCGTGGAGGCGCGCATCGCCGGCGACGCCTACGGCGCCGGCAGATGCGCCGATATCAAGGTACCGCAGGCCGAACTCGCGCCGACCTAAAGCGGGCCGCCTGAATCCGTTCAGAGGCGACACGCTTCAGGAATCTAGCGGCTGACTTGTGTGTCCGAACCGATATAGGCGATGCGCAGCATGTTGGTCGAACCCGGTGTCCGCAGCGGCACGCCCGCGGTGATGATGACGCGGTCGCCAGGCTTGCCGAAGCCTTCGTCGAAGGCGATGCGGCAGGCGCGATTGACCATGTCGTCGAGATCGACGGCGTCGGGTGAGACGACGCAATGCGTGCCCCACAAAAGCGACAGCCGCCGCGCCGTGTTGAGGATCGGCGACAGCGCGATAACAGGCACTTGCGGCCGCTCGCGGGCGGCGCGCAGGCCTGTGGTGCCCGATGCGGTGTAGGTGATGATCGCCGACAGCTTCAGCGTTTCGGCGATCTCGCGCGCGGCCAGCGAAATGGCGTCGGCGCCGGTCGCCTCCGGCTCGGAGCGCTGGGCGTTGATGATGCCGGCATAGGTCGGATCGGTTTCGACCTTGGTGGCGATACGGTTCATCATTGCCACGGCCTCGACGGGATAGGCACCCGCCGCCGATTCCGCCGACAGCATAATGGCATCGGCGCCTTCGAAGACGGCGATCGAAACATCGGACACTTCGGCGCGGGTCGGCACCGGCGCCGTGATCATCGATTCCAGCATCTGCGTTGCAACCACCACCGGCTTGCCGGCGCGGCGTGCCGCGCGCGTGATCTGCTTCTGGATGCCGGGCACCGCCTCGAGCGGCATCTCGACGCCGAGATCGCCGCGGGCGACCATCAGCGCGTCGGACAATTCGATGATCTCGGCCAGCCGGGCGACGGCCTGCGGCTTTTCGATCTTGGCCATGATCAGCGCCCGGCCGCGTGCGATCTTGCGCGCTTCGGCCAGATCCTCCGGCCGCTGCACGAAGGACAGCGCAACCCAGTCGACGCCTGTGGCCAGCACGGCATCGAGATCCTTGCGGTCCTTTTCGGTCAGCGCGCCGACCGGGAGGTCGGTGTCGGGCAGGCTGACGCCCTTCTTGTCGGAAATCGTGGTGCCGGCGACGACGGTGCAGACGATCGACTTGCCGTCGCTCTTCACCGCCTTCAGCTCGAGCTTGCCATCGTCGATCAGCAGGCGATGGCCGGCTTCGACCGAGCTCAGGATTTCCGGATGCGGCAGATAGACCCTAGTCGAGGTGCCGGGCTCGGGATTGTCGTCGAGGGTGAAGGTCTGGCCTTGCGTCAGCACTTCCTTGCCATTGGCGAACTTGCCGACGCGCAGCTTTGGTCCTTGCAGGTCGGCCAGGATGCCGATCGGCCGGCCAACCGCTTCCTCGACAGCGCGGATGCGTCCGACCAGCGTGCGCATCAGTTCATGGTCGGTATGGCTCATATTGATGCGGAACACATCGGCGCCCGCTTCGAACAGTTTCTTCAGCATCTCCTCCGACGAGGAGGCCGGACCGATGGTGGCTAGGATCTTGACCTTGCGGCTACGTCTCATTGACTGTTTGTTCCCGGGGCGGCTGGAGCGCCTCCCGTTGTGGACTCATCGGTCAGCTGGACCATCCAGCTTGCCTGTTCGCCCGTGTCATATTCCTGGAATCCGGCGCGCTGGAAGCCCCGGGCGACGCAGTCGGTCACGCCGGCGATCTTGAACTCTTTTTCAGCCACGCACATATTGATCGGGCCGTCCCAGCGTCCACCGCGTTCGGCGTCTTCTGCATAAAGATAGTAAAACCTTGATGACAGCGGCCCTTCGATCAGCGTCTTGCAGCTCGATCCCTCGATGTGCCACCAGCCTTCGGTGATCCAGCCGGCCTTGGCGCGATAGCCGATGCCGACACCGACCAGGTTCTGCGTGGCGTTGCAGACGCGGAAATCGGCACGCGCCGGCGAAGCCACAACCATCGCCGACAGGCCCATGGCAAAAGTGAGGAGCGGCATGGCAAAGGCAGAGCGCATGCGCTGCCCGCCGGCGGAACTCATCCGAAAACCCCTCAAAAACCACATCAGCATCTCTCTGCGCCCCTTTTCGGAAAAGTCCGGGCGCATGTCAACGCACCGTTTTGTCCAATTCCAATCGATTTAGAAAGGCTCCGGCGCGCAATTCGCCGACGTGTGCCAGATTTCCCGGGAAACCTTGGCCAAACAACGGCATTGCGCAAGCGTCGTCTTCGTGGAATGACGATAGCACCCTCCCCGGAAGCCCGCGAACAGACCATTTCCTGCCAATGACCCGATCCACAGTTTTCGCGCCTTTCGACATCATCGAGGGCGACCGCAAGCGAGGCATCGTGCTGTTGGGCGATCATGCCCGTCGCGACCTGCCCGACGACTACGGCAGCCTCGGCCTGCCCTCGGCCGAGTTCGACCGGCACATCGCCTATGACATCGGCGTCGAGGCGGTGACGCGCGAACTGGCTGCCCTGCTCGGCGTGCCGGCGGTGCTCGCCAATTTTTCGCGACTGCTGATTGATCCCAATCGCGGCGAAGACGACCCGACGCTCATTCGCCAGCTTTATGACGGCACTGTCGTAGCTGGGAATTACCCCATTACTGCCGATGAGCGCGAGAGGCGGCTCGACGGGTTCTACCGGCCCTATCACGACGCCGTCGGCGCCATGATCGCATCGGTCGCACAGGCTTCCGCCCAGACGCCCTTCATCTTTTCGGTGCATTCCTTCACCCCGGCCATGCAAGGAATCCAGCGTCCTTGGCACGTCGGCATCCTGTGGGACCTCGACGACCGCGTGGCGCGGCCTTTGATAGACATGCTGTCGCAGGACAAGAACCTCGTCGTTGGCGACAACGAACCCTATGACGGCGCGCTGCGCGGCGACACCATGTACAAGCACGCCATCGTCAACGGCTTCGCCCATGCGCTGATCGAGATCCGACAGGATCTGATATCGGACCAGAAGGGCGCGCTCGCCTGGGCCGAACGGCTGGCGCCGATCGTTGACGCGATCGACCGCCGTCCCGATATACATGTGGTGAAGATGTTCGGCTCGCGCACCGGGCCGCTATGACGGAGGTTTCGATGACCGAACTCAGCGACGAGCAGCAACGCGACTTCGAAGCGGCCGCCTTCCGCCGGCTGGTCGAGCATCTGCGCGAGCGCAACGATGTGCAGAACATCGACCTGATGAATCTCGCCGGCTTCTGCCGCAACTGCCTGTCGAACTGGTATCGCGAGGCAGCCAATGCCGAGGGCGTCGATCTCACCAAGGATCAGTCGCGCGAGATCGTCTACGGCATGCCTTATGGGGAATGGCAGGCGCTGAACCAGACCGAGGCCTCCGACGCCAAGAAGGCCGAATTCGAGGCAAGGCGCCCCCAGGATCATTGACGCCGTCGCCCCAGCGATCGCCTAAGGCTATGTTTGGCCCAAAATGCTTCCCGAAAGAGCCTTGACTGAAAATTGAATCGATCTAATTTGCCGCGCGAAGCCATTTTCAGCGGGATTCGCCTCATGAACGCGTCAATTGCCAAGCTGACTGCCATTCGCGGACGATGGGCGCTCGCGGCCATTTTTCTCGCCAACGGCTTCCTGACGGGCAGCTGGGCGCCGCAGATCCCGGTGTTCCTGACCCGGCTGGAGATTTCGAAGTTCACGCTCGGCCTGCTGATTCTCTTATTCGGCGTCGGTGCCGTCGTCGCGATGACCTGGTGCGGCCATTTGATCTCCAGACATGGCTCGCGCACCGTACTGCGCTGGTTCGCCCTGTGCGGCAGCCTCGGTCTGATGGTCGTGGCGCTGGCGCCCAACGTACCGCTGGCGGCCGCGGCCATGATCATCTTCGGCGGCTCGATCGGTGGCATGGACGTTGCCATGAATGCCAATGCCGTGGTGGTCGAACGGCGGCTCTCCCGCGCCGTCATGTCGTCCTCGCACGGCTTCTGGAGTCTCGGCGGCTTCGCCGGCGGCGGCCTCGGCGGCTTTGCCATCCAGCACTACGGCCACCTCGCCCACGCGGCGGCGGTAACGGTGTTTGCCTTCGCGGTGATCGCGGTGGCCGTTCGCCATCTCCTCACCGAAGACAGCCCGCAGGCAGCCGAGCACCACAAATTCGCACTGCCGGCAAACCCGCTGGTTTATCTGATCGGACTGATGGCGCTGCTGGCGATGATCTCCGAAGGCGCGGTGCTCGACTGGGCAGCCCTGTATCTGCGCCAGGAGCTCGGCGCCGATCTTGCCGTTGCCGGCCTCGCCTACGCCGGATTTTCGGGCGTCATGGCGATTACGCGGTTCTTCGGCGACGGCATACGCAATCGCTTCGGCGCGGTGACGACGCTGCGCGTGTCGGCCCTGGTAGCAGCGGTCGGCATGCTGGTGGCTGGCCTGGCGCCCTCGCCCTGGCTCGCCATTGCAGCCTTTGCCTTTTGCGGCTTCGGCATCGCCAATATGGTGCCGATCATCTTTTCGGCCGGCGGCAACCAGGAAGGCATGTCTTCTGGCACCGGCATGAGCGTGGTCACCACTATCGGATACTGCGGCATACTGGTGGCGCCGTCGGCGATCGGCTTCGTTGCCGAGCATTCCAGCTTCGGCCCGATCTTCATCACCATGTCGGGACTGCTGATCATCGTGTTGCTGATGGCCGGGCTCGCTCACCGCGCCGAATTCGCGCCAGCACCCGCCGAATAGCGTTTCAGCTCCTCGTGGAGGAAATCCACCACACGGCGGATGCGCACGCTGGTACGCACATCGCGATGCATCGCCAGCCACACCGGGC
>NZ_RZTC01000007.1:54707-59051 GCF_004023165.1 Mesorhizobium sp. M7A.F.Ca.MR.176.00.0.0
ACCGGCAGCGGCAGGTCAGGCAGCACCTTCTCAATCAAAGGATCCCTGTCGGCCAGCGGCTCCTGGCCGAGGCCAATGCCGTTTCCCGCCCGCACCGCTTCCCACAAAACGATCTGGTTGTCGGCCCTGAAGCGGAAGCTGCTCCGGGTGACGGGGATGCCATGCTGGGTAAAGCCCCTGATGATCTCGTCGCCGCGATCGAAGCCGACCAGATCGTGGTCGACAAGATCGGCAGGCTTCAGCGGACGGCCGCGCCTGTCGAGATAGGATTTGGCCGCGCAGGCGCAGAGCTCGATATCGCAGACCTTGCGTGCCGTCAGCTCGTTCTGCGCCGGCTTGACCATGCGGATGGCGATGTCGGCATCTCGACGCAGCAGGTTCTCGACTTGGTTCGAAGCAACGATCTCGACCTCGATGCCGGGCTCCTCGATCCCCAGCCGCATCGTCATCTCAGGCAGGACATAGGCCGCCACGACCTCGCTGGCGGCGATGCGCACCGTGCCTTCGATGGCCTCGACCGAACCCAGCGCCAGGAGTGAGAAGGCGCTTGCCTGCTCGCTGACCGCCTTGCCGCGTTCGAACAGCGTGCTGCCGGCCTCCGTCAGTTCGTAGCCGTGCCGTCCTCGACGGAACAGCGTGACGCCCAGCGCCTGTTCCAACTCGCCGATGTGACGGCCAAGCGTCGGCTGGCTGGCCGAAAGCTTTCGCGCGGCGGCCGACAGGCTGCCGGATTCTGCCACGGCGACAAAGCTCTTGATCAGGTTCCAGTCGATTTCAGTCATTCATTTATGAATATCAGAACGCCATCTGTAGTCAATTTCCATTCGCATTCGGAGCGACCATATTCCGGCTGCAGACACCAACACGGACTGCAAACACCAACCAGGAGAACTCAGATGACCAAGATCGCCCTCACCGCCGCCGCCATCCTCATTTCCGTCAGCGCCGCTTTTGCCGGCAGCGACAAGTTTGGGTCGAACGACGCCAGCCAGCCGGCTGTCACCAGCACCGACAACACGACCACCGCTTCGATCCACAACCCGGATGCGGCCGTCCGGCAACCGGTCACGCAGGGCAGCAACCGCGACCTCTTCGGCAGCCGCTGATCTCGATCGCGCTCGTCGCTGATCTCGATCGCGCTTGTCGCTGATCCCGATCGCGCGTCCAGACCGACCACGCAAATCCCAACCCAGGAGTGCTTCCAATGACCAGTATCGCAATTCTCGGTGCCAGTGGCCGGCTCGGCCGCGTGGTCGCCAAGGCCTTCATCGACGCGGGCTACGAGGTTCGCGCAGTCACCCGCAACGGCAAGGTGCCGGCCGAACTCAAAGGCGCCACAGCCGTTGCCGGTGACGCGCTCGACCGCGTGGCCCTCATCCGCGCCACGCAAGGTGTCGATATCATCTTCAACGGCCTCAACCCGATCTACACCGACTGGGGCAAGTGCCTGCCGATGGCGCAGAATGTCATGGCTGCCTGCCATGCGAATGGCGCACTGCACCTCTTCCCCGGCACCGTTTACAATTACGGCTCACCGATGCCGGCGGTGATATCGGAAGACACACCCTTCCATCCGAGCACGCAAAAGGGCCGCATCCGCTGCGCCATGGAGGAATTGTTTCGTCGCGAGGCCGACGCGGGCCGCGTCCGCACCATCCTTCTGCGGGCCGGCGATTTCTTCGGCGGCACCGGCAGCGGATCATGGTTCGACCTGATCGTTGCCGCCAAGATCAACAAAGGTATCTACACCGCGCCTGGCCCGGTCGACCTCGTACATGAATGGGCCTATCTGCCTGACTTCGCTGTGGGCTTCGTCGCGCTGGCGCGCAATCTGGACAAGCTCGGCTTCTATGAAGCGCTGAACTTTCCGGGCCACGCGGTTACCGATCTGCAGATCAAGGCCGCTGCCGAGAAGGCTATCGGTCGTCCGCTCAAGATGACTTCGATGCCCTGGTGGGTACTGCGCGCTGGCAGCCCGTTCGTAGCGATGTGGCGCGAGATCGTCTCCATGTCCTACCTGCGCTTCGAGCCGCATCAACTGGCTTCGATGCGGCTGGAAGGCATCGTCGGCGAGATTCCGCACACGCCGTTGGATCAGGCGGTTGCTGAAGCGCTCGGGGATATCGGCATTGCCACCGTGACCTGCGTTGCGAAAGCTGCCTGACCTCCGCGATAGCGGGCGATGCTCCTCCGCAGATTAACAATCTCCGCGGACTGAGAGGGCGCCTCAGAGCCGTCCCATCAACAGCAGCACCATAAGCAACACCAGCACCACGCCGACAATACCCGAGGGCCCATAGCCCCAGGAGCGCGAATGCGGCCAGGCCGGCACCGCGCCGATGAGGATAAGGACCAGGACGATGATGACGATGGTGGTGATCGGCATGAGAACCCCGCAATTCGACTTTTCGCCCAAGAACAATGCAAAAGGCCGCCCGGTTGTTCCGGGCGGCCTTTGCCGGTCAAATCGGCAATGATCTATTCGGCGGCTTTCGGAAAGGCGATATCCGGCCCGGCTCCGGCATCCCGCCCCGGCGCATCGGTCGATGAAATCTCGACCTTGCCGCGCCGGAACAGACGGCTGATCAAGCCGCGCCGTGCGCCCGGCTTGACCTTGGCGCGGGTGAACACCATCAGCATCGACGGCGTCACCACCAGCGTCAGCACCGTGGCGAAGGACAGGCCGAAGACGATCGCCGAGGAGAGCGAAATCCACCATTGCGTCGACGGCGCGTTGATCGTCGTCTCGTGATGGAAGATTTCCAACCCGAGGCCGAAGGCGATCGGCAGCACGCCGAGAATGGCCGACACAGCCGTCAGCACGACCGGGCGGGCGCGCTCGCGGCAAGTCTGCAGCACCGCCTCGACCTTGTCCCAGCCTTCTTCACGCAGCCGGTCATAGGTGTCGATCAGCACGATGTTGTTGTTCACCACCACGCCGGCCAGAGCGATGACGCCGATGCCCGACATGACGATGCCGAACGTCTCGCCGGTTATCAGCAGCCCGAGGAACACGCCGATCGTCGCCATGACCACGCAGGACAGCACCAGCCAGACGCTGGTGAACTTGTTGAACTGCGCCAGAAGCACCAGGAAGATCAGGAAGATCGCCGCCCCGAAGGCCTTGCTGAGGAAGGCGCTGGCTTCGGCGCTGTCCTCGTTCGAACCGGCCAGCTTCCAGCGGATGCCGCTGCCGAGATCCATGTCGGAGACGGCCTTGGTGACCTGCTCCTGCACAGCCGCGACCTGAGCGCCGGCGGCGACGTTGGCCTGGACGACCACCGTACGCGCGCCGTCGATGCGGTTGAGGATGCCGACCGTCGGCTCGGGCTTGCGCACGACGAAGTTCGAGATCGGCACCGAGCCTTGTGAGGTCTGCACCCTGAGTTCGTCGAGCGTCGACAGCGTGCGCCGGTCTTCGGGCAGGCGCAGCCTTATGTCGACCGCGTCGTCGGCGCCGGCGGGCCGGTATTCCGAGAGCTTCAACCCGTTGGTCACCAGTTGCACCACCGTGCCGACCGAGGTTGGGCTGATGCCGTACTGCGCCGCCTTGGCACGATCCACCTCGAGCGCCCAGTCGACACCGGGCGGCGGCAGGCCGTCGGAAATATCGATGACGCCGGGCACCTTGCCGATGCGCGCCGCGACCTCACGGGCCTTGTCGTCGAGCCCCTTGGGGTCGACGGCCGAAAGCCTGATCTGGATCGGCTTGCCGGTCGGCGGACCGGCTTCCGGCACGCGCACCTCGACATCGACGCCGGGAATGCCGGCCATGACGCCGCGCAGATCGTCCAGGATGTGGTTCGCCGACTTGCGCTCGCGCCAGTCGATAAATTCGTACTGGATGACGCCGACGACGTCTTCGGGGATATCCTGGCCGCCGCCTTGCGTCTTGCCGACGCGGGTGTAGACCGACTTCACACCCGGCCAGCCGAGCAGCCTGTCTTCCGCGATCTTGGTCGCGGTATCCATTTCGGCCAGCGAAAGATTGCCGCGCGCATGCACGTAGAGCAGGCCATAATCCGGCTCGACATTCGGGAAGAACTCGACGCCGGCGCCGTATTTCGAATAGGCAAAGCCGACGCCGAACAAGAGCGCGACGGTCAGCACCAGCACGGTGATGGGGAAGCGCACCGCCTGCTTGACGATCGCCATGTACCAGCCGTCGCGATTGTCATCCTCATGATGCGGCGGCGCCTTGGCGAAGATCGCACCCAGCGTCGGCGCGAAGACAAGCGCGTAGAGCATCGAGGCCGATAGCGTGACGATCAGCGTGATCGGCATGTACTTCATGAAGTCGCCGATGATGCCCGGCCAGAACAGCAGCGGCGAGAAGGCGGCGAT
>NZ_RZTC01000007.1:59061-119848 GCF_004023165.1 Mesorhizobium sp. M7A.F.Ca.MR.176.00.0.0
CGCGTCATCGTCGCGGCGATGACCGGACCGGCCATGCGCTTGGCGGCGAGCGCGAAGGCTTCCTCCTTCGGCATGCCCTCGCTCATCCGCCGTTCGGCGAACTCGGTGACGATGATGGCATCGTCGACCAGCATGCCGACGGCCAGGATCAGGCTGAACAGCACGATCATGTTGATCGTGTAGCCCATCATCGCCAGCAGCAGGATGCCGATCAGGAAGGACGACGGAATCGCAAGCCCGATGAGCAGCGAGGCGCGGCCGGACAGCGCGTAGAGGATGACGATGAACACCAGGATGACGGCGATCATCACATGGTTCTGCAGGTCGCCGAGCAGCTGGTTGACGAAGACCGCCTTGTCCTGCGTGTAGGTGACGTTCATGCCCTCGGGCATCGACTTGACGAACTCGTCGGACACCGTTCGCACCTTGGCGATGGTGTCGATCAGGTTGGAGCCGATGCGCTTCTTGACTTCGATGGCGATGGCCGGCTTGCCATTGAGACGGGTCACCGTCTCGGCATCCTTGAAGGTCGAACGGATCGTCGCGATGTCCTTGGCCTGCACCACGGCATTGGGGCCGGCGACCACCGGCAGTGCGGCGACATCCTCCGGCGTTTCGATCAGCGACGGTACCTTGACGGCGTATTTGCCCTCCGAGCCTTCAATATTGCCGGCGGCGACCAGGCTGTTGGAGTTGCCGACCGCACCGATCAGTTGATCGAGTTGCAGCCCATAGGAAGACAGCTTCATCGGATCGATGACGACCTCGACGAGATCGTCGCGCGCACCCTGCAGCGAGCCCTCGAGAACACCGGGAACCTCCTCGATGCGGTCGCGCAGTTCACGCGCGGCGGCGGTCAGCACGCGTTCGGGCAGATTTCCCGAGAGCGTGACGACGAGCACGGGAAATTCGGAAATGTTGACTTCGGTGACGACGGGTTCTTCCGCCGCCTGCGGCAGGTCGGCCTTGGCGTCCTGCACCTTGCTGCGCGTGTCCTGCAGCGCAGTGGCCAGATTGGTCTGCGGCTGGAATTCGACCAGCACGTAGCCGCCGCCCTGGAAGGCGGCCGAACGCATCTCCTTGAGGCCCTTCAGGCTTTTCAGCTTGCTTTCCATCGGCCGCAGCAGAAGCCGCTCCGAATCCTCGGGCGAAATGCCCTGGTAGATCAGGCTGACATACATCATCGGAATCGGAACGTCGGGCTCCGCTTCCTTTGGCGTCGCCTGATAGGCGACCCAGCCCGCCAGCAGAAGGAAGACGAGGACCGAAATGGTCAGGCGGGCATTGTTGATTGCGAGTCTGACGATATCCATGGCTAACGCCTGTTCTTGAATTTCCACGAGCTGCGTCGCAGCCGATTGTCCCCGCCCAGGGCTAGGCCGTCGCGATCTCTTCCTACTGCGTGCCGGCCGTCGCTTCGCCGAGCAGCTTCTTGATGATCGCTTGGTCGGCCTCGACCGGATTGACCAGATCGCCTTCCTTCACCAGTTCCTGGCCGGCGACGATGATGCGGGCGTCGGCCGGGATGCCGCCGAGGACGAGGCCGGTCGGCGTGTCATCGACGAGGTCGATGGGGAAGAACGCTACCTTGTTGTCCTTGCCCACGGCACGGATGCCGAGGTCGCCCTTGTCGCCGAGCGTCACGACCGAGCGCGGCAGCAGCACCGCGTCGGTGGGCTGTGCGTTGAGCGAGATTTCCGCCGTCATGCCGGCCGGCACCGAGCCGTCGGCATTGGGGACGGCAACCTCGACGCGGAAGGTGCGGGTCGCCGACGAGGCGTCGCGGCTGATGTAGCGCACGGTGCCTTGGACGGTCTGGCCGCTGACCAGCCGTATGGTGGCCTTGTCGCCGAGCTTGAGGTAGCCGAGATCGCGCTCGCTGACTTCGCCGCGGGCAATCACCGGATCGAGCTTGAGGATGGTCGCCACCTCGCCGCCTTGCATGATGGAGCTGCCAAGTTCCACCGGCACCCGGTCGATAACGCCGTCGAAAGGCGCCTTCACCTCGTTGCGGTCGAGTTCGGCCTGTGCCGTTTCCAGTTGCGACTGCGCCGAGGTCAGGTTCGAGCGTGCGGTGTCGAGCTGCAGCTTCGGCAGATTGCCTGATTTCATCAGCCGCAAGGCTGCGTCCAGCTCGGCCTGACGCTGCACCACCAATTGCTTGGCGTTGTCGACCATCGAGATCTTTTCTTCCGCCGCAAGCATCAGCACCAGATCCCCCGTCTTGACGTGATCGCCTTGCTTGACAGGCAGCTTGTCGATGACACCGGCGACGCGCGTCGCCAGCACCGCCCGCTTGTCGGCTTCGGTCAGCCCGGAAATGCGGATGGCACGTGCATAGGTCTTGCGTGGCGGCGTCACCACAGCGACCGTGCGCAGCGGTGCCTTCGGCTCGGCTTCCGCCGGCTTCGGCTTCGCCGCATCGGGCGCCTTGGCCTGTTCGGCTTCGGCTGCCTTGGCTTTGTTGGCGGCTACGCTGCCGACTGACGAAAACTCGCCTGTCGCCATCCATGCCGCGAAACCAATGAGCACAACAACGGCTGCAAGCTTGTGAAACCTGATTCTCATCGTCGTTTTTTCCACTGCGGGTTCGGCCAGCGTCCTCATAACGCGGGCGCGTCGCCGATATGGGTGCGCGCCGGGCCGTGTTCAATTTGCCGTGATCGGCGAAGCGCGCTTCTACATCAAAGTTGCACCGCAATATAGTCTGAAAGTTGCAAGATCATTGCGCCACCGGGCAAGATGCGCCCGCCGCCGCCCAGTTTTCGATCGCTTGATAGGTCGCTTCGGCGGAGCCCGGAGCCGGTTCACGACCCGATCCCGGCGCCCAGCCCCAGGCGACCAGTCTGTCGTCGCGAACATGCACCGCGATGTCCTTCAAGCTGCGGTTGCCATTGCGCAAGGGATCCTTGATCTGGGCGCAGATTTCGGCCGAGGACTTGCCGAACCAGGCCATCTCGGCTGGCGCCAGATGCCAGTTCTCGGCCCCGGGCGGCCCGTGCAATGCCCTGGAATTGCTGGAGAAATGGCAAGTCATGCAACGCAGGCCCGGACTGCCGAAGCCCGACCCGTCAGCACCGCGCTGGACATTGAAGGCGTGCACGCGCGTGCCGCCGTAATGCGCACCCGACCAGCGCGGTCGCTCGTCCGCGACATGACAGTCAGCGCAGCGCGGATGCGAGAACACCGCATAGACCTTGTCCCATTCGGACAGGGCTTTTGCTGTGTCGACTGCCACCGGCGCCGGCGTCTGGCTCTCTTGCGCGATCGCAAACGATGCTGCGAGCACAAGCATGGCAGCAGGCGTCAGCATGATGACGAGCTTCTTCATGCGAAGGCCACCGTTTTCGACAGCGGCAGCGTGCGGATGCGCTTTCCGGTGAGCGCGAAGATGGCGTTGGCGAGCGCCGGAGCCGCCGGCGGTGTGCCGACCTCGCCGACGCCGCCCATCCTGTGGAAGTTTTCCAGGATGGCCACTTCGAATACCGGGCACTGGAAGATCCGCATGGCGTCGAAATCGTGGAAGTTCGACTGTTCGACCATGCCGTCGGCGAAGGTGATTTCCTGCCCCATCGCCGCCGAAAGACCGTAGATGGCCGCCGAGATCAGCTGCGCCTCGATGATGCCGGGGTCGAGCGCGGTGCCGACATCGGCGGCGATCCACACCTTCTCGATGCGGATGCCGGCCGGCGTGTCCGCCACCTGGACGATCTCGCCGACCCAGCTGCCGAAGGACAGCGTGAAGGCCATGCCCCTGGCCTTGCCGGCGGGCAGCGCCTCGCCCCATTTCGCCATCGCGGCGACTTTCTCCACCACCTTCACCGCCGAGGGATAAGCGGCCATCAGTCTCTTGCGCATCTCGACCTGATCGATTTTTCCGGCAATGGCGATCTCGTCCATGAAACCCTCGTGGAAGAAACCGTTGACCGAGCTGCCGACCGAGCGCCAGGAGCCGACGGGGATGGAGACCGGCGCCGCGACACCGCTGACCCGGTAATTCGGGATGGAGTAGGGTTGGTCGTAAGCGCCATCGACGATGGTCTTGTCGGGACCGAGCGGCGATATCGAAGGGAACAGCCGGCGCAGCATGCCGGCAATCACCGATGGTGAGGCCATCTTCATGTCGACGGCCACCGGCATGCCATCGTCGCCAAGCCGCGCCTGGAACTTGCCGATAGCAGCCGGCCGGTAGGCGTCGTGGCGCATGTCTTCCTCGCGCGTCCAGGTTACCTTGATCGGACGCCCGCCCGTCTCTTTCGCCATCAACGCGGCACACAGCGCGTAATCCGTCTCGACGCGCCGGCCGAAACCGCCGCCCATGAAGGTGGTGTGCACATTGACCTTACCCTGCTCGATGCCGACCGCGTTGGCGCAAAGCTGCCGCACCAGGGTCGGCGCCTGGTTGCCGCACCAGATGTCGAGCGCACCGTCCTTGAACTGTGCCGTGGCGTTCATCGGCTCCATCGTCGCATGCGCCAGATAGGGCACGGCATAGTCTGCCTCGACGATCCTTTCGCGCGGCGCGTCGGCAAAAGCGGTATCGACGTCGCCATTGTCGCGCATCACCGACCCCTTGGTGGCAAGCGCCTGCTTCAGCACATCTGAAATGGCAGCGCTGCCGAGCGGGTATTCGGGATCGAACCACTGGGCGTCGATCGCCTCGGCCGCCTTGAATGCCGCCCATGTGTTGTCGGCGATGATGCCGAAGCCATGGCCATAATTCGTCTCAAGCGGCACGATCTTGATCACGCCGGGCATTTTTTCGGCCCTGGAAAGGTCCGCCTTGACCGGCTTGGCCCAGAAGCGCGGGCTCATCTTGACCGTGCCGTAGAGCATGTCCGGCAGCCTGACATCGATGCCGAAGATCGGCGCCCCGGTGACCTTGGCCAGCATGTCGATGCGCTTTTGCGGCTTTCCCAGCAGCTTCCAGTCGGCTTTGTCCTTGAGCCTGACTTCGTCCGGCGGCGCCATCGCGGCGGCAGCCGCGGCGACCGCGCCATAGGTCAGCGACTTGCCCGACGCCTTGTGCAGGATCGAACCGTCGGCCGTTTCCAGATCGGCTGCGGCAACACCCAGTTCTTGCGCCGCAGCCGCGATCAGCATCTGCCGGGCAGCGGCACCCGCTTGCCGCATCTTGTCAAAACCATCGCGTGTCGAAGCCGAACCGCCGGTGCCCTGCAGGGCAAGGAACTTGCCAACCACGCCGAGACCCGAGCGCACCGCTTGCGCCGTCATGCTCTCGTCGAAGAAGGCGAACGGACCGCCCTCTTGAAGGATCGCGGCGTTGTAGTAGGCATGGGATGCTGGTCCATGCTCGACCTTAACCCGGTCGAGCCCGACGTCGAGTTCCTCTGCGACCATGGCCGCCAGCGTCGTCGAGATGCCTTGCCCCATCTCGGCGCGCGGCGCGACGATGGTGATGGTGTTGTCGGCGCCGATCTTCACATAGGGGTTGAACGTCGCCTCGCCCTTGCCGAGTTCGGCCTCGAGCGGGTTCGGAAAAGGCTTGCGATAGTAGTAATAGCCGACGGCAACGCCGCCCGCGACAGCGGCAGCGCCGATCAGAAACGTGCGGCGGGCGATCTTTCCGACACTGGCCATGGTCAGAGACCCGCCGTCTTGAGCGCCGCGGCCTTCTTGATGGCCGAGCGGATTTTGGGATAGGTGCCGCAGCGGCAGAGATTGCCGCCCATGGCATTGTCGATGTCGGCATCGCTTGGGTCGGCGACTTCATCGAGCAGCGCCACCGCGCTCATGATCTGGCCGGCCTGGCAGTAGCCGCATTGCGCGACTTGTTCCTCCAGCCATGCCTGCTGCACCGGATGCAGTCCGCCTGCTGTCCCGATGCCTTCAATGGTGGTGACGGCGCCGCTGACCTGCCCAACCGGGAGTGAGCAGGAACGCACCGGCTGACCGTCCACATGCACCGTGCAGGCGCCGCAGGCGGCGATGCCGCAGCCGAATTTCGGCCCGGTCTTGCCAATGAGATCGCGCAGCGCCCACAACAGCGGCATGTCCGGATCGGCATCGATATCGAATGACTGCCCGTCGACGGTAAGGCGCATGGGGATACCCTTTGTTGTCGTCCGCTGCCAAGGGCGAAGCGTCCTCTCGGCCATTTCACCTAATACAGATTGACAAATTTCGTCATTTTGTCAAATAGGATTTTGCAGGATAGAATTGCTCCATGAACCAGATCGAAGACATCACCGCCACAGACCCCAAACGCGTCCGTATCCTGGATGGCGCGATGAAGGTGTTTTTGGCCTATGGTTTCTCGCGCACCACCATGGACGATATCGCCCGCGCCGCAGACATGTCGCGCCCGGCGCTCTATCTCCTGTTCAAGAACAAGACCGACATTTTCCGCGCCATCGCCATGATGATCCTGTCACGCTCGGTCGAGGCGGCAAAGATTGCCCTATCCGGCGATGGCCCTTTCACCGAGCGCATGATGCGGGCCATCGACGAGGCATTCATCTCGATGATGGGCGCGGTCGTTGCTTCGCCGCACGGCGCCGAATTGCTGGACATGAAATCGAGCCTTGGCGATCTGGTAGGCTGCTGGCGCGGCGGGCTTGGCCAACACATCGGCGCCGCGATCGAGCGCGAGGCAGCCAGGAACGGCGTCGACCTGGCGGCCAGAGGCCTGTCGGCGCAACTGCTTGCCGACATGCTGCTCGACGGGCTGGAAGGCATGAAGGCGCGGATCAGAGATCCGGAGGGACAGCGGCAGGCGGCCGCTGCCCTGATCAGGGTGATCGACCTGACCTTGAAGGCATGATTGCGGACCAATCGATGCACATTGATTGGTCGCTCAGGCGCGCCGGCGCTCTGCCTCCGGGTTCTTGCGCGCCGCAAGAAATTCCTTGACCCGCCGGCCAGGTGCCGGACCGCGCACCGGCTTGAAGCCGTCATCGAGTTCGCCGGAGAGATCGAGCGTAGGTCGCTTGCCGACGGCCTCGTAATTCTCTTCCAGCCAGTCGCTGGCGGCGGTGCGGCCGAGATCACGCAGGTAGGTCAGAAACGCCCATTCGGCGTTGACCTTCGAGGACGCCGACAGGTCCTTGAACGCCTCGTCGGCATCGATGCGGTGCATGCGGATGTCGCGATACTCGCCATGCGGCAGACGGCCGGCGGCGATCAGTTCCTTGACGAAGGCGATCGAGCGGAATTCGCGCAGCAACCCGGCGTTGAAGGCGATCTCGTCGATGCGGTTCTGGATCTCGTTGGCGCTTCTTGGTGTTCCCTCCCGCACCACCGGATTGATCTGCACCAGAAGCACGTCCTCGGTCGCAGCCGTCTTGAAGAACGGATAAAGCGCCGGGTTGCCGCCATAGCCGCCATCCCAATAGGGCACCCCCTTGATCTCGACAGCACGGAACAGTTGCGGCAGGCAGGCCGAGGCCATCACCGTGTCGAGGTCGATCTCGCCATCGGAAAAGACGCGCAACTGTCCGGTCTCGACATTGGTCGCCGAGATGAACAGTTCCATCGACTTGCAGGCGCGGACATTGTCGAAATCGATCTCCTGCTGAACCACGTCGCGCAGCGGGTTGAAGCCGAGCGGATTGGCGACATAGGGCGAGAACACCCGCGACATGGTGTCGAAGAAGACATAGCCAGGCGTATTCTCGATCGACCAGTTGCCCCAGGCGACATCCCACGGCATGCGGTGTACCGGGCTGAACCGGCCCTTGGCCGCCACCGCGCGCCAGAAATCGTCAAGTTTCTGCCGCGCTCCCTCGACACCTCCGCGCACATATCCGTCGGCCAGCGCCACCGCGTTCATGGCGCCGGCGCTGGTGCCGGACACTGCTGATATCTCCAGCCGTCCGTCCTCCAGCAGGCGGTCGAGCACACCCCAGGAAAAGGCCCCGTGCGAGCCGCCGCCCTGAAGCGCGATGTTGATCTTCTTCTTTGTCTCCTCCGCCTTGCCGTTTTTGGTCATGGCGTCGTCCTTGGTTCGTTTTGGATAGATGAGAAGATTTTGCGCCTCACGCGGCGGTCCAGCCGCCATCGACCGAGAGATGCGTGCCGTTGATCTGCGCTGCCGCGTCCGAGCACAGGAACACCGCCGCTGCCGCGATCTGCTCCACCGTGACGAATTCCTTGGTCGGCTGCTTGTCCAGCATGACCTCACGGATGACGGTCTCGCGATCCATCTGATGGGCTTTCATTTGGTCGGGGATCTGCGCCTCGACCAGCGGCGTCAGGACATAGCCCGGGCAGATGGCGTTGCAGGTGATTTTTTCGCGCGCCAGTTCGAGTGCGACCGTTTTGGTCAATCCCATGATGCCGTGCTTGGCTGAGACATAGGCCGATTTGAACGGCGACGCGACCAGGCCGTGCGCCGAGGCGATGTTGACGATCCGGCCACCGCCGGCCTCCTTCATCAGCGGGATCGCGGCTGCAATGGTGTGGAACGCCGACGACAGGTTGATGGCGATGATGGCGTCCCATTTCTCGATCGGAAAGTCCTCAACCGGCGCGACATGCTGGATGCCGGCATTGTTGATGAGGATATCGACCGATCCGAATGTCTCAGCCGCCTTGGCGATCAGCGCCCGGCATTCGGCCGGCTTCGACATGTCGGCCTTGATGTAGGCGGTTTTCACCCCGTGGTGTTTGGCGATCGCATCAGTGATGGCGTGGTCGGCGGCCGTGTCGGAGAAAGAGTTGACGACGACATTATGGCCTTCGGCCGCCAACGCCTGGGCGATGGCCAGGCCAATGCCCGATGTGGAGCCGGTGATGACTGCGGTTTTTCTGGCGGCCAAGGGCGGAGTCCTCTGGTTGCGGCAAGAGCGAGCTTATGTTGCACTGCAGCATATATGCTCAATGCGACGCAATAACAGCGGCCAGAATTTTTGAGGAGATGAAATTTTCGTCATGAGCGGCCACACGGCCGCTCACCAGGAGGATATCGTTTGGATCGCCGGTCGCTCGCCAGGCGCCAAAAGACCTCAGGCAACCAGGTCCGGCACCGGCCCGACATAACGCGACTGCGGGCGGATTAGCCGCCCGGTCGTCTGCTGTTCACGCGCATGCGCGATCCAGCCGGCGACGCGCCCGGCGGCAAAGACATTGCTGAAGGTTTGTGGCGGAAAACCCGCCGCCTCCAACAGCAGCGCGGTGTAGAACTCGACATTGGTCTGCAGCGAGCGCGACGGCTTGGCGATCCGCAGCACGTCGAGCGCTACCTGTTCCACTGTCTCCGCGAATGCCAGCCGGCGGCCGGTTTCGCCCTCGCCGCCGAGTTGCCGCACGACGGCCTTCAGCACATCGGCGCGCGGATCACGCACGCGGTAGACGCGATGTCCGAACCCCATGATGCGCCTGCCGTGCGCGATCTCGTCGCGCAGCCAGCCGGCGGCATCGCCATGCGCCTTGATCGCATCCAGCATCTCGATGACAGGGCCAGGCGCGCCGCCATGCAGCGGCCCCTTGAGCGCGCCGAGTCCGGCCAGCACGGAGGATGTCAGGCCGGCCTGCGTCGAGGCCACCACGCGCGTCGCAAAGGTCGACGCATTGAGGCCATGATCGCAGACGGTCACGAGATAGGTATCGAGCGCCTTCGCCAGCGCCGTCGAGGCGACGCTGCCGCTCAGCATCCTCAGCATGTCGGCGGCATGATCGGCGCGGCTGTCCGGCGCGATCGGCTGCTCGCCGCGCTGCAGGCGCAGCAGGGCCGGCGTCAGCACGGCGGGCGCTGCGATGAGCAGCAAGGCATCGGTCAAGGTCTCGCCGTCCGGCAGCAGCGCCATGCCGGCGCGCATGGCGCTGTAAACATCGAGCGACGCCATCAGGGGCAGCGAGGGCAAGAGCCGTTCGAACACCTCAGCGCGTGCCTGGCCCAGTGCCCGCGTCAGTTGCGCCTCATCGGGAAGGTCGTCGAAGAAGCCGTCGAGCAGCAGCCGCATCACCTGGGCATAGTTCAAGCGGCCGGCCAGCTCCGGCAGCGAATGACCTCGGATCGTCAGACGGCCACCAAGACCATCCACATCGGAAAGCACGGTTTCCGCCGCCACCACATCATCGAGCCCATTCGCCATAGCCTGTCTCCTTGAAGCATTTCCGGATCGGAGATAGAGATGGGCAACGTTTCCATCAATCTTGATCAATAGAATCAATATCAGGGCTCGATATGTCCGAGTGGTTGTCCCGGGAAGAGGCGCTTGAGCGCCTCAAGGTGCGGGCGCAGACGCTGTACGCCTATGTCAGCCGTGGGCGCATCGGCATGCGGCCCGACCGCGCCGATCCGCGCCGCAGCCAGTACCGCGCCGACGATATCGCCGCACTGGCGACCCGCCGGGCGCGCGGCCGCAGCCCGTCAGTCATCGCCGAAAGCGCCATCGCGTGGGGTGAGCCCTCGATCGCAACGGCGATTTCGACCGTCTCGCACGGTCGGCTTATCTATCGCGGGCAGGACGCCGCAGTGCTCTCCGGGCACGCCACACTGGAAGAAGCCGCCGCCATTCTCTGGGCTCGGCCGGAACCGGTGGCTTTCGAAGCACCGTCGCCGGATGTGCCCCATCAAGCCGGCCGGGCCTCGGCTTTTGCGCAACTTGCCGTGCTTGCCGGCCAAGGGCGCCCGTCGCTTGGGCGTAACCGGGCCTCGCTGCATGCCGATGCCGCGCACGCTGTCGGCGTGCTGGCCGCCGCGCTGGGCGCACCGGCAGGACCAGATCCCGTCCATCAGCGGCTGGCGCAGGCCTGGTCGGTGGAGACCGGCGGCGCCAATGCGATCCGCCGCGCGCTTGTCCTGCTTGCCGATCATGAACTGAATGCGTCGACCTTCGCCGCGCGCGTCGCAGCCTCGACCGGCGCGCCGCTGGCCGCTTGCCTGCTGGCCGGGCTCGCGACGCTGTCCGGTCCTCGCCATGGCGGCGCCGGCGAGGCGGTGATGCAACTGGCCGACGATGCGGCCCGACATGGCGCCGATGCGACGATCCGGCGCTGGCTCAGCCACGACCGGCCATTGCCGGGGTTCGGTCATCAGCTCTATCCTGACGGCGATCCCCGAGGGGCGGCGCTTCTGTCGGTGATCGAGGTTGACGGCACACTATCGTCGCTGCGCGATGCTGCCCTTGCGGCGACCGGCGCGCTTCCCAATATCGACTTTGGGCTGGCAGCGCTGACGCGCAGCCTCGGCTTGCCGCGCGATGCGCCGTTTCGCCTGTTTGCGCTCGCACGCAGCGTCGGCTGGGCCGAGCACACGGTCGAACAGATCACAAGCGGAAGTGTCATCAGGCCGCGCGGCCGCTATGAGGGCGTGCTGGTGTAGGGTTGCAAGAGCGCCAAGCGCTCAGGACATCGTGTCGAGCTTGCGCTGCATGGCCGCGATCTGGTCCTTCAGTTCCTGAAGATCGTCGGGTTTTTCTGACGTTTCCTTCCTGGCCGGCTCGGGCGATGGCGCGGCGGTTGGCGCGGTGCCGGCGGGCGGGAACGGCGTGAACAGCCGCATCGCATTCTGGAACATTTCCATGTTGCGGCGTGTCTGTTCCTCCAGCGCCTTGATCGGCGTGGTGATCTTCATCATGTCGAGCGGCGACTTGCCGATCGCCCCCTTCATCTGCTCGCGAAAGCGCTCCTGCTCCTTGGAAAAGGCAAGCATCGACTGTTCGAGGAAGCTCGGCACGATCATCTGCATCTGGTCGCCATAATAGGCGATCAGCTGGCGCAGGAACGGGATCGGCAGCATGTTTTGCCCGTCCTTGTTCTCCAGTTCGAAGATGATCTGTGTCAGCACCGGATGCGTGATGTCGTCGCCGGTCTTGGCGTCCTGGACGGTGAACTCCTCGCCCTTCTTGACCATCTCGGCGAGGTCCTCGAGCGTCACATAGGTGCTGGTGCCGGTGTTGTAGAGGCGGCGATTGGCGTATTTCTTGATGATGATCGGATCGTCTTTAGCGGCCATCTACATCCTCCCGGGGACACCGGCGCGCCTCTGAGCAAGCCGCCGATAACGATTGTGCCTTTTTTTTGAGGATATGCGCAAAAGCTTCACAATTCCAAGCAGTTTGTGCAGTGCGGGATCACTAAATGCTGCATAGCAGGCAAAATATGCTGCGCAGCAATGGACGAACGGTCGCCACGGCAGGGCGCGACCTGCTTGCGGCGCATGGGCGCCATGCCCATTTCCGGTTTGACTTGGGGTTGGGAAAGGGCAAGAAAAGTCCCCAACGACAGAGCAACACCCTTGAAGTCTGGAGAAGAAAATGTCCGCTTCCATCGTCATTGCCAGTGCGGCGCGCACGCCGGTCGGCTCCTTCAACGGCGCCTTCGCCGCCACCCCTGCGCATGAACTCGGCGCCGTCGTCATCAGGGAATTGCTGTCGCGCGCCGGTGTCGAACCAGGCGAGGTCGACGAGGTCATCCTCGGCCAGGTGCTGACCGCCGCGCAAGGCCAGAACCCGGCCCGCCAGGCATCGATCAATGCCGGCCTGCCCAAGGAAACCACAGCCTGGGGCCTCAATCAGGTTTGCGGCTCGGGCCTGCGTGCCATTGCGCTCGGCATGCAGCAGATCGCCGCCGGCGACGCCAAGGTGATCATCGCCGGCGGCCAGGAATCGATGTCGCTTTCGACGCATGCCCAGCACCTGCGCGCCGGCGTCAAGATGGGCGACTTCAAGCTGATCGACACCATGATCAAGGACGGGCTGTGGGACGCCTTCAACGGCTATCACATGGGCAACACCGCCGAAAACGTCGCGCGTCAGTTCCAGATCACCCGCGAAGACCAGGACCAGTTCGCGCTCGCCTCGCAAAACAAGGCCGAGGCCGCGCAGAAGGCCGGCAAGTTCAAGGACGAGATCGTCGCCGTCACCATCAAGGGCAGGAAGGGCGATACCATCGTCGACCAGGACGAATACATCCGCCACGGCGCCACGCTCGACTCCATGACCAAGCTGAAGCCGGCTTTCGACAAGGATGGCACGGTGACCGCCGCCAACGCCTCCGGCATCAATGACGGTGCCGCCGGCGCGCTGCTGATGAGCGAAGCGGAAGCCGCAAGGCGCGGCATCACCCCGCTGGCACGCATCGTGTCCTGGGCAACCGCCGGCGTCGATCCGCAGATCATGGGCACCGGACCTATTCCCGCCTCGCGCAAGGCCTTGGAAAAGGCCGGCTGGTCGGTCGGCGATCTCGACCTGATCGAGGCCAACGAAGCCTTTGCAGCGCAAGCCTGCGCCGTCAACAAGGACATGGGCTGGGATCCCTCGATCGTCAACGTCAATGGCGGCGCCATCGCCATCGGCCACCCGATCGGCGCGTCCGGCGCCCGCGTCTTCAACACGCTGGTCTTCGAGATGCGCCGCGGAAGTGCGAAGAAAGGTCTTGCCACCCTATGCATCGGCGGCGGCATGGGCGTCGCCATGTGCGTGGAGGCGATGTGAGGGATGCCTACGGCCGCGTTCCGCCTATACGATGTCTCGCCAGGCTGTACTTGGGCGGCGCGGATGCTCAGATTGTGCGTGACCAAGCCTTGGTCGGATGCTGTTCTTTGCCAACTCAAGGAAACGCTATTCGCCTCCAACGTTCATTTGCAGCATCCGTCGCTCAATCAGATGCGGGTCGGGGCGTGCCGCGCACCTGACCAACACAATTCGGCAACAGTGAAGCATGTATGCGCTGTTAAATGCCGTCGACAAAGTTTATGTCGAAACTACTATCTATAAATGTGCAAACGTTCAATTTGTCCAAGTAAAAGGCTAAATGTAGTTGCATAAAAGCAACATCTAATTTATATATGTCTGAAAGAGC
This sequence comes from Mesorhizobium sp. M7A.F.Ca.MR.176.00.0.0, assembly GCF_004023165.1. NCBI lineage: Bacteria > Pseudomonadati > Pseudomonadota > Alphaproteobacteria > Hyphomicrobiales > Phyllobacteriaceae > Mesorhizobium > Mesorhizobium sp. M7A.F.Ca.MR.176.00.0.0. The sequence goes on from NZ_RZTC01000007.1 coordinate 72,829, forward strand.
AACTTTGCACTTGCACAAATGCGCGCCACGGATAGCGTCGCGCTGAGCACTGCGATGTGGGTCCGTTTCGGTCGTCGGGGAAAAGATGGTCGTCAATCGACGTTTTTCCCGTTTGTGTTGAGAGGCACCAGGTTGAGGCCGCGAGACGGCTGCTAGTTCGCTTGCGAAAAGCAGCACATCGCCGTCCCTCCAAATCCATGTCTTCTTGCGCATCCCGGGTGGTCGAACGATCTGTTCAACTACTGCGAGGGGCTGGCGCAGAAAGGCCATTGGGTGGACCTTTGGGAACCGAGCCATTTGGAGGCGCGGCTCAGAGCTCGACCATACATCGCCGAAAGATTCGCTGATCTAGTTCGACGAGCAGAATGAGCTTTGCAGGCCGTCAGCCGGGACACTCGTGGATAGTCGGCGTGTACCAGCGATGCCTGACACCCCCTTTGGTCAGGCTGCTCCTAGGTCAACTGCTCACTTATGACAGATGACACAACCTGCCGCGGCCTCGTCGATTCCGTAGACGTCGTCGATCGTAGGCACAACATTGCCGGCGAGCGGGTTCACACGGCGCCGGGCTATAAGTCTGGCCCGGCGTTGTTCGAACTCGCGCTCTATCTCGTCCACCCGTGCCGGGGCGCTGAGCTCGTCTAGCCCCTCTCCCTGGCTCCAGGTGAAGGGTGAGCCGTGATCGCGGGCGGTCTTCTCATATCCCTTGGCCTCGTCAAACGCTTCCGGGTGCTCCCGCATCAAGCGCACCCACTCGATCTTTTGCTGGAAAAAGCAGAATGTGCAGCCCGAACGGGTCCGCCACCGATAGTACTCGGGTTCACCCAAGCCTGCGCTCTCGAGCGTTTCAATCACGCCGGCGCGACTGATGCCGTCCTCTCGCAGAGGGAAGTGCACCTGCATGTTGCCATGGGTCGCCTGATAGCCTTCGCGACTGGGTTCATCGGCCCGAATTGCCACGTAGGAATGCACGACAACCCCGGCATCTAGGTCCCCACGCAGCCAGTGCTCGAGCGGACGGAGCTTTAGCTGCCGTGTGCACCATCGGGTTTTCGGTGAGGGCAGGAAGTGATTGTATTCTTTGAGCCAGAAGTCGAAATCCCGATCTGGATTGAGCCGTGTAATGGGCTTGCCTAAGAACCCCTCGAGTTTGTCGAGGAATGAGTAGACCTCGGCCAGCTCCTTTCCGGTGTCGGTGAAGAAGTATTCGAGATCGAGCTCTGGCCGGGTCTGCCGCATATGGACGGCAAGGGCCGCGCTATCGCGACCCCCCGATATCCCAAGGATATGACGCTCACGCACCGCAGTCGTCATGCTGGTTCCAATCCCTTGCCTTCGGAAAGGCGTTCTACGATGCGCGCGAGAGCGGCAAGCTCCACGGCCGGCCTCATGCCCCTTTGGCGAAGCTGCGCCATCAGGTCGTCTGCCGCCATGTCTGCAGCCGCAAGCTCCTGCTCTGACACCTGGAAAGCGTGAAAGAGAGGCTTTTCCTTCGGGTCCAACCCGACCATGACCGAAATAGCCTGGGAGGTTGGCGAGCGGTCGCGAACAGCGGCAAATGTCTCTGCCTCGCGAAAGCGCAGGCAGAGTTTGGCCATTTCGAACATGGCCTGTTCTTGCTCGCGGTCGGACCAGTTACGCGGCGGCTTATGAACGAGCAGACTGGCCAATCCTTCAATGTCGCCGCCATTTCCCTCGAAAGCGCCGGCACGCATGATGAAGGCATCGACGCGCAACTCGGCCGACACGCCCGAGGCGGTAGAAGACCGTGGCCCTATTCCCTCAAATGTCTTCGGGTCGACCCCAAGATGCTCGGCCAGGCTCGTGCGGAGTGTCTCCAGCATTTTTGGATAGGCGTGTTCGGCCTTGTTCAGGGCGGCCACCACGGTGACCCCCGGATCGGGCTCTCCCTCAAGGGCCGACGCGAGGTCCGAAAACAGCAGCGCTTCAGGGTCGCTGGCTTTCAACACAATGTCCCTAACCTTACGAACTTTTTCGGCCAGCGTCTGAGTGCGCTGCGCCCAAAGCGGAAGAGCATGAAAGCGCTGATAGAGCGCCGATGCGACCGGAAGGGCCTTCGCTTCAACGGGGCTTGCCCCGGTCGAAAGAAGTGCGGCGAGCTGCTGGACGAACGCGTCATCCCGCTTGGAGCGCGAAATTCGGCGGAACTCGATGGCTGCAGGGTCCTGCAGAATCCGGTCGGCTACGATATCGTCGATGGCGGGCTGGAAAACGCCGTCGACATAGACCGCGACCGCATTTCTGTGCGCCAGCAGATAGGACAATACCAGCACCGGCATAACGCCGCGCTTTATGCCATATGGTCGAGCGGCCCAGGTGTCGAAGAGTTCGGCCAGGTTGACCCGCTTCTCACCCAGCACCGTCCAGGCAGGCCTCAGTGTCTTGCCCGCCCCGCCATCGGCGGGATCGGCGAAGCGCCACACGCCCTTATCGTCCTGCCGATGCAGCCCCAACGGCCGAACAATCGTCAGATAGAGCCCGCGCTCGACCGGGAAGTTCTCGATCCCGAGGTCTGCAACATCCGACTTCGAAACCATGGCATGCATCAAGGTCCTCAGGCCTGCCATTGCAGCAGTCGAGGGCTTATCACGATAGAGCAGTTCCGATTGGATGACGGGTGCGCTGCTGAAAGCAGCCGTTGCCAGGGCCGACGCCAAGACGGTCAGTTCCCTACCATCGAGTTTCTTGCCGGCTGCATCCTTTGCGCTGTCACCGAATGCCCACCAGCGGGCCGAAGTGAAGGCCTTCAGCAAGTCGCTGCGAACGACTTCAGCGATCAACGATTTGCGGGCCGACAATTCTCGGCGGGCAATCCGATCACCCTCGAGCTGCGGATGCGTCTCTTCGATGCGATCCAAGGCATAGAGGTCGCTCGCATGATCCCTTAGCAGATAGACCTGCTCGCTGGCGGCCACGCCGGCCAAGACGCCCAGGTTTTCCAATTCGATGCTGAGCTGTTTGGCAGCGACCTTGACCGGCGCTTCAAAGCTTCGCGCATCGGGCAACAGCATAACAAGAAGACCAGCCGACCGCCGCTTCGTCTTGGCCAACGAGGCGGCGGTCCTTTTAGCCCACGCAGCGGGACTTTGTGGGCTCTCGTCGGCAAACTGAATGACGACATCGAATGTGCGCAATGCACCGGTCGCGAAGTAGTGGCTCTTCGCCGCGATCGGTCCCACGCCGAGCCGTGACGGCAAATCTGCCAGGACATCGGCGTCGAGTTTCAGCGCGACCTTGGAGATGGCCTCGTCGAGATCGAAATCGCTGCCGGCAAAAAGGGCATATCCACCAAGCCGCGGCTGCCGAATGAGGATCGCCCGGTTGACCAGTTCGTCTATGGCCGCCGTTACGTCGGCCTTTGTTGCTTCTGGTGCGCAAAGAGAGAGGATGTCGTCGGCAACAGCCAGTCCAGAGCCGTTCCTGAACAGCTCGATGACTGCTGCAGCCTTGGCAAGCTTGGCAACTAGCGGGCCGTACAGTGCAGCTTTCTCCACGGCCTCCATGGCCAGCGTCATCCGATTGCTTTCAGGACCAACGGAAAGGGCGCTGCCGAAATTGGCGACCAGGTAGTCCCAAAGCTGATCCGGTCCATACCAGGCGTTTCCGTCGACATCGTTCCGCGCCAAGTGGGCCTGAAATCCGTTCGGTTCCGAGGATGACAGAAAACCGAAAACGCTCCGCTCATTTTGTGCGAACCGCTGCCGAGATACCGGCCCCAGCAACAGCGCCGAGACCGGGTGCAATGGCCATGTTTGGGTGAGGATTTCCGTCAACGCCGCGACATCGACCGGCCGACGATGCGAAATCGCTGCCGCGGTGAGGCCAGCGATCGCTTTGGCGCTTGCCGGAGCTTGGTCGCCGCCAATGGCGCGAGCGATGAGCGCCGCGACCTCGTCGGCCTGCGCGACGAAGGGCACGTTCTGGTACCGACCCTGAACTTTTGCCCATTCGTTCCGACCAGTCCGGCTCAGCCGGTTGGCATACTGCTCAAACGACTGATGCAGGATGCCGACAACCACCAGCCGACCGTCAGAGCGTGCTGCTCGCTCGGCGAGATCCTGCAAAATATGCACGTCGCCGGCAGAACTCGTCGCATGCTCGAGGAACTTGCCGAGCTCGTCGATGACGATCAGCAATCCTCCCTTTTGACGAGCACGCACTTCCAATTGGTCGATAAGTGCTCGTTCGTCGCCCGCTGCATCCCGCGTCGCCTGAGCCCATTCAAATTGCTCTGCGGCCGCGTCCGCCAAGGCGCCCGCCAGGCTCGTGCGCCGGCCGGTCAGTGCAAGCACATCCCACGAGCGGCCTCGCCCAGGAAACGCGGAGGAAAACTGCTCCGCCAAATCTTGCCCAACTATCCCTTCGGCGAGAGCGCGCTGCTTCTTGTTGCCGGCGACCAGATTGGCAACAAGCAGCGCCGCACAAGATTTACCGCCGCCGTACGGGCCGGTCCAAGTGAACGCGAACTGCGACCCTTCGGCGATCCCCGCCAGCATGGCCACCAGCGACTTGCGGACGCTCGCCTGCAACACGTACCCGGTGAGCGGCGGCGTTCCGTTGAGATCGGTGTCGATCCGAGCGGACAGCGCGAACCGGCGTTCGACCTTTACGATGTCGGCGAGCTTGGTCATGCCGCTCTCCGCCCACGGTAACCGGCTTTGACGAGGTCGATCTCGTCGATTTCCTCGAGACGGCCAGCCAGAGCGACCTGACGGAGGCCCGCCGTATCGGTCCACACCATTTTCCCGCCGGTGGCGTCCCCGATGCTCATCAGGCGTGCGACCAGGCTATCCTCGTCCAGCTTGAAGACACGCCCGGGGGAGCCGGGGTCATACTGCACCTGCTCCACCGAGAGGGTGGGGGACAGCGAGTGATGACGCTCCCAGAACTGCTTCAGCACGAGCGCAAATATGCTGTCTTCCAGGGAGGGCTTCTGCCCGCGGACGAATTCGAGCTGCCCGGTCGAGCGCTGCTCGCGCAGCAGGCCGAGTTCGACGAGCAGCGGTTCTGCCGCGTCTTCCCCTGCGTCTGAGTGACGGGGCGCGTAGCTGCGCACGAACACTTCCACGTCGCGCTTGAGGGTCTCGGCGGTTGCTCTCGCGGTTGCGCGCGCTTCAACGATGGCCGCCATGGCTTTCACGAGATCGTCTCGGGTAAAGGCAATCTGATTGAGCAGGTTGAAGGCGTAATAGAACGTCGTTGCCGCGTGCGGCTCACTCACGAGGTGGGCATGCATCAACCACAGGGTGGATGGATGCTCGAGATAGGGGTCGAGCCCGGTGCCGTCCGCGAAGATCAGCCGCCCGAGGGGGGTGGCATGAAGATGGGTGGGTCCGTCGGCCAGGATCTTCGTTGCCAACGCCCAATGACGCATCGAGAGCGCCATATTCTTGCCGACGCCGAAGGTAGCGATTGCACTCTGTTCCTGAAATGTTCTACGATCGACTCCGTCCGGGCCGGATGCATGGTCGAACGCCTTCTTCAGCCAGAGAAGCCGGAGCGAGAAGGTCTCGTGGCCCGAAACGCGAATCGCGGTGGCCGGATCGTAAAGGTCGTTCAACATGGGAGCGGATGCTACTGGAGACCTCCGCCAGCAGCAATCCCTAGCGGCTCACTATTTCCGAAAGCACGACTGCCGCGTCCGTGGCTTCCGTTTCCGTATTGTAGCGGGAGAAGTACAGTCGGACAGTTTCCGAAGCCTCCTGATGAGTAAATCCCATCCCAAGAAGGACGTGCGATGCAGTGATCTGCCCGCTCGTGCAAGCTGATCCTTCGGAAATCGAGATACGATCGCCGGCCTTCGCTATCATTGACATTGCTTCATTGCCCGGAAATCTCAGACTCAGGCTCCCGGGTACCCGTTGCAGCGCGGAAACATTTTCGATGAATTGTACCTGCCTCCCGCGCAACTCTTCGAGGAAGAGAGCCGATAGCCGCCCTGAATGGGCGGCGTCCGGTGCGAGCCGCGTCCTGGAGACCTTGGCGGCCGCGCCAAACCCGACCACGAGCGGCGTCGGTACGGTTCCAGGGCGAACGCCAGCCTCCTGACCGCCACCGAACAACACCGGCAACGGCCGGATTGGAGCGGCAGATGATATGAACAGCGCACCGATGCCCATTGGACCGTACATTTTGTGCGACGATAGGCTCGCTAAATCGAACTCCGCAAAGTCCAAAGGCAGCTTGCCGGCCCCCTGTGCAGCATCGACATGCACGAGCGCCCCCGCCGCACGGGCAATACGAACGACATCGGCGAGCGGTTGGATGGATCCCACCTCGTTGTTGACCGCCATCACAGACACCAAGAGCGTCTCGGTGCCGACCAACCGTTCGAGAGCTGAAATATCGACGATGCCGTTCACATCAACCGGCGCTTCGATGATGCGGAAGCCGGCACTCCGCAGCGAACTCGCGGACGACAGCACACTCTTGTGCTCGATGGCCGATACGACAATGTCACGCCGCCCGATGCCACGTTCAAGCGCGGCGAGAGCAATGCCCCTTATCGCGATGTTGTTTGCCTCGGTCGCCCCGGACGTGAAGACGAGTTCCTGTGGATCAGAGCCGATGAGGGACGCGAGTTCCGAGCGCGCAGTCTCAACGGCCTGTGACGCCAACATACCGCTCAGGTGAGGTGAGTGCGGATTTCCGACCTGAGCATGCCACCAAGGTGCCATCGCTTCCATCGCCTCTGGCGCCAATGGTGTTGTCGAGTGACCGTCAAGATATATCGGCATGGGCGCGTGTGACTCTGTCTTCGGATCAAGCTCAACCTTATCCGGGACGGGAAAAACTCGAAATCGGCCCCACGGTCGAGGCCCAGGCAATTTGCTGATAGAGTACTGGCGGAACAGGAGATACGCATCCCCATGCCCGACGGCAACGATGTCAGTGTCAAGGAAATCTACAAAGAGCAATACGCGCACTTCAGAGCGATGAACGACATTCTCTACAAGATTCCCCCGCTGTTCTCGGTGGCGATCGGCGGGTTGTGGTACTTCGCGGCGTCCCAGCTCAAGACCGATCGGCTCATCGCCGTCGCAATCTTCTTGTTCGCGGCCGTCGTGAGTATCGCAAGCGTTTTCATCATGGGTCGCTTCAGCCGGGCCTTCAGCCTCTACATTACCAATTTGAACAAGCTCGACGGCGAGTATGCGGTCTCGCTCAAGAACAAGGACAGGAAATGGCCGCCCTCGACGGTGAAGATCATTCAGTTCCTGTTGTGGGTCGCGGCGGCTATTTCGTGCGCCGGGGTCATTTACGCCCTCGCCCCCCTGTTTTGTCCTCCCGCGCCTCCGGTTTTGCCAGCTCAACCGTCCTGAGCCGCGATCGCCGACACCACGTCTTCTATGTCCTCGTCAGACAGGAACGGCGCCTGTGCGAAGACGGTCGAGGCCTCGCCGCTCAGCCGCGCGGCCAGGTGCCCGAGGCCGAGCAGGTTCTCGGCGCCCTTCGTCCCGAGTGCGATCTCTGAGGTTCCGACACTCGCGACCTTGAGGATCAGCCGATTACCGAGATTGTCACGCAGCTGAACAGGCATCACCCCGGCATCGGGCCGTTGTGCCGCAAAGACCAGATGGATGCCGGCGGCTCGCGCCTTCACCCCGAGTCTGGAAACAATCGAGGTGACGGCACCCTTGTAATCCTCGGTCAGCATCCATTCGGCGAACTCATCGTGTATGAGAAACTTCATCGGCAGCCGTGCTTCTGGCGCGGCCTTGATGTTGAACGATCGGATGTCGCGAGCCCCGCTCTGCCTGAACAGCTCGTACCGCCGGTCCATCTCGATGACGAGACCTTCCATCATTTCGATCGCAGCCGCTTGGTCAATGATGATCCCACCCTTCACATGCGGCAACCGCTCGATTGCGGAGTAGTCGACGCCCATTTTTGGATCGATCAGATGGATGTGGACTAGGGCGCTAGGATTGGTCGCGGCGATGTCGAGGATCAGCGCCTGGATTAGCACCGATTTACCGCTGCCCGTCGCGCCGGCGATGAGCGTATGCGGGTCGTGTTGTGACACGCCAGCGAATGGCAAGTTGAGATAGAGAATTTCGCCGTCCAGCTCGCGCAGACCAAGAAGGAAGCTCGTGTTGAGACCGGCGGCATTGCGGTTCAGGGTGCGGCGCTCCCAGAGATCCCACATCGAGACAATCTGCCGCTTTGCTCTCGCCACGCCGACCACGATCTCGCCGGGCAGCGGTGAGATCGAGATCACTCGCAGGCCATGCGTGGTCAGAAGCGCGGATTGTTTAGCCTCGATGTCTTCGACTCGCAGGCGGTCGCTGCCGACAAATCGCACCAAGGCGGCGTTTGGCGTCAATCGCATCCCCGCGATCTTGGCCTGTAGATTGTAACCCATAAGGGCCGTTCGCAGCCGGCCGGCTGTCGCCTCGAGCCATTGTTCGTCCTCACCAGCCGCCTCCTGCACCTGCCCCGCTCTCCGGGACACCAGGCCGGCAAAGCTCTCGTTGCCCCCTGGGATCGGTCCGGCCGCCTCCTGCTCCTCCCGATCGGGCGCTGTGGAGCGGGCAGTGGCATGAGGCTGAGCCTCGCCGCTATCAGCAACCGCCGCTGTTCCGGTGCTCACGTTGGGCTCGGGCGGAAGGGGCGTGGGTGTCGTTGGCGGAGGGCTCGGCGGAGGTGCGTCCGGCTCGGGGCCGCTGCCACTGGCTAGGCCACTCCTGGTCGTCCACCGAACGCGCGGTGCCGGCGCGCGAAACTCAGATGTCTCCCACGGCCTGCGATCGCCCAGCGCGCTTCTGATCGGCATCAACGGTTCAGAGGCCTCATAGGCCTTGATCAGTTGCCGCAGACCTTCGCGCGTGTAGATCTCCTGCAATCCCCGAACCTCGGTCACTTCGTCCTGATCGCCGGACGAGCCATCCGCGTCTGCGGGTCCCGATACGAAAATATGGGAATAGCCCTTCAGATCGATCTCCACCGTTCCATTGCGGATCCCGTTCCTCACCTCCTCGAGCGAAAAGTTCGCGGTCAGAGCCGACGGTTCATCGAGCAGGATGTCGGCAAGACGCGAAAGCCACAGGTCACGGTCAAGCCGCCCTGGATCGCCGAAAAGCGCGTCCTCGATCCGGCGCATTGTCTGTCGCAACTGCTGGCTGGAATGACGTTTGGCTTCCGCCAGACCACTGGTCTCGACATACTTCGCTTCGGTTACAACAGCGCGAAGCCTTGGGCGCCCATCAGGCCCCGGGTCCACGCTGAGCGCAAGGATGTCGGCAATTCCTTCCTCACGCTGGCCCAGCCATTGCGCGTAGTCGTCGAGGAGGAACCACGATGCCGGACGCTTCAAAAGCTCCTCAGCAACAAGTGCACGACTGAGAACCAGGCCTATCAACTCCCCCGCTGATACGCCGCGCTTGGCCGCACGCAATATGACATCGCCAGAGATGGCCGTCGCATCGGCAATCATTCTCTCGGCGAGCGCCGATAGACGGTCGTCGCTAAGCCCGAGGCTGAGTTGATCTAGGCGTCGACGGACAAGCACCGGCAGGACGCGCAAGTCCGACGTCGAAGACACCACCATGTTTCGGCCGTGTGTGCGTTCGCGCCGATACCGGATGACCTTGATGCCCTGCGCCATGAGCTGCCGCTTGTCGAGGAGGTCGTCATAAGTGGCGACCCACTCCGCCAGGCCGTGAACATCCTTGAACATGGCCTCCAGGCCATGGTCCTGCAGCGAAATCTGACGCGCGGGCAGGTAATGCTCGTTGTCGCGATGGGACTGTTTGCGGATCACAGCCGCCAGAGCGTCAAGATAGGACCAGCCGACCCGAGGTTGGCGGGGCGAAACCAGATAGCTTGTGGCGGTGAGTTGTTCTTCTCCAACCACCCGGCGATACGACCAGCGAGGCGGCACGTGGTCGGCGATCGAGGGGTCCGTGTCGTCGTTGCGGGGGACAGAAAACCAGGCCTCTCTAGCCTGGCGCGATACGACATCATGCAGGAACGCCACGTCTACGCTGCGCTCGTCCGGTGCCCGACGCCCAGTGCTTCCTTCAAGCATCACCCCAATTCTGAGCTTCGACATGAAGTTGAGCGAGGTTTCACTGACGACGATGGCGTCGGGGTCGTTGCCGGACTGATCCAGCAGATCGGTATAGACCTTGTTGAGCTTGGAGCGGTCTCGATGGCGGACGAGGACGTTGCAGTGGACCTCTTCCTCGTGGACTGACCCCAACGCGTTGACCGTGGCCAATGGCAGGCCAGCAGCATCGCAGTTGTAGAGCATGATGCTCAGATTGGCGCGCTCATGCGGCTGCAAGTCGAGATAACGGCCGATCAGCCCGCGGATCTCACGCGCGGCCTCGGCCGGATCCACATCCGTGGACGCTTCCGAGGGATCGCGAACCGGCCGCTCCATGAAGCTGTAGTCGTTGAGCGTGCTTGTCTCCGTCAGCAGAACCGCTTCGCCACCGGTGAAACCCGGGACTGCCTCCGGGTAGTAAGGGTGAGCGAGTTCGGACCGGAGATCGGCAAAAAAGAGCCGCTGGTCGCCGAAATTGACTTCCTCGGCCTTGAGCAGGTGATCAATCAGGCCGCAGAGCGATCGCATCTTGACCGCCGTTGCGGCCATTCGCATCGGGTGCCACGGCGCTACGATCGCAGCCGGCGTCGAACCGGCAATCCGAACCGTGCCGATCCTCAGGATCGGTTCCCACAGGTCCCGCCGGTTTAGGTCACCTGGCGCCGAGCTACGAAGTTGCTCAAGCAGCCTGGCGTACAACTCGGCCTGTTCCAGCTGAAGTGTTCCCCCCATGCCGTTCGTCCGGCAATCTTCGATGGCAGCCGAGTAGCCCGCGACGAAGGCAGTCCATGTCTCTCCAAGGTCCGCGCCGGCAGGCGGCGTCATGCGACCGCCCGCGACGGCTGCCTTGATGGCCCTGGGCAGGGCCTTGCTTAAGTCTTCGACATTGGTTGATCGTGGAACCAACGATCCCGCATCCTGGCGGAACGAGGGTTGCAAAGTGCCTACGTCGGCGAGCGACACCGACTGCATCGCTCCCTTCTTGCTGACCAGCATGCGTGACACTTCGGCAATGCCGAATGGGTTCTTTTCGAGCCGGGCCAAGTCATCGGGCAACGCCAGTCCGATCGCGTTTGGCTCGGCCCGCCAGATCAACTGGACCGTGTTTTTCTCCGCACCTGGGCCGCTTCCCACCGTCAGAGTGAGGTCGAACTTGATCTGAATGTTTGCGCGCGACGTCGCGACGTTCTCGCGGAATTTGCGGCTCCTGCTTGCGGCTTCGAGCAGCGCCTCAAACTCGAAAATGTGCGGCGTTTCCCAGCTAACCGCCGGTGGGAGAACCTGACGCAGGGCCTTGTATTTGAGGCTGAAGGCGCGGGCCACGTCCGCATTCATGTCCAGCCATTGCGTCTTGGTCCGGCGTGAAGATCGGATCTCGATCCGCCGAGGCATCTTGAGCGTGCCGAGCTGGGCAAAGAGACGCTCGATACTGCGGACCAAGCCATCGAGGAAATCCGTGCACTCAATTGGGCGTCCGTAGACGAACTTCTCCCATTTGGCGCGCAACTGCCTGTTGGCCGCCAGATCCTCCCGATGAGCTTCGAAGAACTCGCGGTCGTCCTCTCGGGCTTCCTTGAGGGATCGATCCTTGAGATCGCCGAGATACGCCTTGTCGGGGTCGCTGAGGCGATCGGGACGCTCGTAGTCGAAGAACTGAGCGGTCTCTTCCGGAAGCTTCAGCTTCTTGAGCTTGAGTCCCGAAAAGATGAGAAGAATATTGTCCTGTTCCCACTCGAGCTCGGCGAGCCTTTCCGTCGCCTCGCGCCACCCGGTCGGCGAATCGACGAATGCCTCGATCGTCGGGTGCAGCTCGGCGGCGATCTCGTCTCGAACCGTCTCGAACTGATCCCGCAGCTCGTCGGCTTCGATCGGCTGGCGATTGGGCCGCTGCTTGGAAAGCAGCGGTCTACGGTCAGCGATGAGTTTGTCGTAAAGGCGTCGCCATCGGCTTTGCTGCTGCAGATCCTTTGGCCGCTGCGATCGGAAGTATCCTGTGTCGCGCGGCAATTGCAGTGCCGGCAACGCCCAGCCAAGTGCGTCCGCTACGGGTAGTGACATGGTGTCAATCGCCGCGCGTGTCATGGCAACATAGTTGCTGAGCTGCGCGAGGGGCCAGTCATCGACACTGGACAGAGCCTTGAGGGCTATGTGCCATGCCTCGATGTGCTCTTCCGGAAGCCCAAGTCCATCGGATGCAGGGAGCACCCAATAGGCGGGTCCCTCTTTGAGTTCCTTGGCACCGATCAACGCCACATCGTGCAACGATGCGCCCTGATCATCGTCGGTGTTCGCGATAAGGAGCGCGGGACGGTCGCACTCGGCATGACGCCACGCGACGGTCCTTTCATCGGTGATCACGGAATCGGGCAGACCCTGGCCATCGACCAGTGCGCGGGGAACAGCAATCTTGACTTGCGACTGGATCGAAGCGTCAGAAACCAGCTGCGTGACGATCGCCGCAACCTGCGGTCCGGTGAGGCGATCGAGCATGAAGCGAGCGGTGCCGCTGTCGGCCCCGAGGCCCTGCAGGCGCTCCTGGAGCGCCGCAGCGCCTGCTGTGCCGATTAGATCGAGGGCGTTCATGCTCGCACCTCGCGGCGAAACGGATTTTCCACATAGGCGGCCGAGTCCGAGAGCCGGTTGAGCAGGCCGAGGCTAATCAACCTTTCCTCCAGCCGCCGCGCATTGTCTGAAAAGTCTTCCTGATCGGCTTTCCCGGCGCCGATGATGCTCGCGGCCTGTTGATCTCCGATCACGAGGCCGTAGCGATCGTGGAGGGCGGCAAGGAAGTCCTTGAACTCCATCCGCTCGCTCACGCAGCACACAACAAGTGTCTTGAGTAGGCGGTCGGTCGGTGCGTAGCGCACGCGCCGGCTTGATCGACGCGAGCTCAGTCCGATCTGCCGCGCCCAGGTCGAATGAACCTTGCCCACATGCTGCGCGTGCCTCGTTTTTGCCCTGCCGACCAGCTCGTCAATCAGGTCGCCAGGATTGCTCATCCCGGTCGGGAGGTCGTCAGGGTCGGGCCAGTCAAATTGGCGGCCGAGGACCTCCGCGGCGCTGAGAACGGCATCGTCCGATGCAACGGCGAGCTGCCACTCATGAGAGGTTTCGGCACTGCGGACGTAATGCTCAATGGCAAGACCGGGCAGCGCATTGTTCGCTTGGAAAGAGTCCGCCGCAAGGTCACGGATTACGGTCTTTTTTGGCGACACGATCTCGCAGATCATCGTAATGGGCACCGAGTCGAGCAGCTCACGCGCCCGGTCAAGCTGGTATCGAACAAGATTGAGCCCGGTGATGGTTACGATGTGCGGCAGAGCGTCGAACACCGAAATCGGGCTATCGAGAATGGCGATCCAATCCTCGGCGAGCTGATCGAAGATCGGGTGGGTTGAGCAGGGTAGGTAGGCGCCCGGCCGATCACGCTCGGCAAGTTGTGGCTCGCCTTGCAGCGCAGCGACCAGCCGATCGTAGACGGTCGGTTGGTCGAAGATTTTTCCGACCAGTCGCTCTTTGAGCTCGGTGGCCCGCTTGGACCGGCATAGCATCAAATAGAGAACTTCGCCGGTTCGGGCAAAAAATCGCCTGTCGGTTGAGACACCAGACGCCGTCACCGCAGCATCCTCGTACAGCGCGCTGGGACCGAAGGGGAAAACGAACTTCGAACTCCAGCGTTTGTTGCTGGCGCCTTCGATGGCGGACGACTGCAAGAATCCCACCACAGAGGCAAAATCATCGAAGGAGTCGAAGCGGCCGCGGAGATAACTGAAGTCCCGGCTCTCGAGGCCGCCGGCGTTCTGTTCCATTAACTCCAGCCATTTGGTCCAGGCTGCATCGTCGGAGAGCCTCTCTGCCCCGATGGTCAAAAGGTAGGGATTATTGAAGATGAGATTGCGCAGTCGCAATTGTGTCTGCGGACGATAGGAAAGTGCGTTGAACTCCCCTTCCGCAAAAGCGCGCCCGGCGACTTGTTCGGATCGGAGCACGCCAAGGAATTCGAGAAGTATCAGCCAGGGCGTCTGTTCGTCATGCAGGCGGTGCCCCCAAATCGCTTCGTCGACCCAGAACGCTGGTCCTGTGCGATCCTCATGGGAAATAGGGCGTTTCAGGATCTCCATCATCAGAGCCTCACCGTGACGCTACGCGATGATGCACGGCCGTCAGAATTAAGGTCGATGAACTTGAGGACGATCCCGTCACTACGATCGTCTCCATCAAGGAATCGCCGCCGTTCGACGGCGCTCAGCAGTCGTGCCTTGAACGCTAGAAGGTCCTCGTGGCACTCGAGCGAAAAACTCGTAGGCAGTGCGCCCTCGGCCACACGTCCCAAGAATTCAAAACGGGTCGTGGACAGCTGCAGCGTGACTTCAGGCGGATCGTCACGTGCGAGTCGAACCACCAGTTTCATGCCTCCATCCCCGTCACCGAGCAGCGCCACCTCCTCGCCGGCCCTGCGGGCGACGGACACGAATTCCTCGAGCAGAGGGCTGGTTCTCGACTGCGATTGGCTTCCCGAACTTGCAAGAACCAGTTCGTCCTGGTTCTGGATCAGCATGCCAGTGAACACCCGGTTTAGCCCGCGTATGAGCATGGGCATCACCTGCCGTGGTAACGCTCGTTTCTCGGCCAATGCGCGACTGGTCTCGAGATAGAGCCCAGCGTACCGAAAGACGGTCAGGTCCCAGAGGTCCAACGTGTCTGCCAGCTCGTCTGAGATTGTAAAGAACAACCGCTGACGCTGCCCGCGTAGGAGCCCGAGAAAACGGGAGACGGCGCTCGGATCGTCGCCCTCGAGGTAGGACTGTTGCGCCCGTTTATAGGCTAGCGTTTCGCCGTAGACCTGATCGGTTTGCACGAGGGTCCGGTACGTTTCCACCAGTGCCGGATCGTCGGCGCCGTAGACCAGTATATTGTCGACTTTGTTGCTCGTTTCCGATCCTATGCCGAACAGGTTGAGCTTGCGAAAGGGTTCGGTTCGTTCCGCTCGGCTTGGTTTCAAATTGCCGCCGAACACATTACGGTAGGGACTGGCTCGCTCCGCGGTTCCCGCAGCTGCCAGTTCGGCGACATCAGTGCACGCCATAAGTCCGTCGCGTGCATCGGGATGGCCAAGAATGATGTTCGTGACGAGGGATAAAACCTGCCGGATGGTAAAGTGACCACCATTCTGTTCGCTGGCTTCGACCAGATTGCCGAGCCGTCGCCAAAAGAGACTACTGTCGTGGTTTCCGACCAGCCGTTCGCGGTTCTCACGGATCGGACAGGTTGCTCCATTTAGCGCAGGGCAATCCGCGCACCCGTCCCAACCCGGGTGCAGCGTCACCGCATCGATTACCTGATCGATCATCGCGGCGGCGGCAGACCGGCTGAGGTCTCTCAAATCGAGCTTAATCGCAGCGTTCCCACTCCGGCCAACGACCAGGAGATTCTCAACCGCCTCAACAAGAGCGCTTGTCGTCTTATCGCTTCCGGCAGTCTTCATCTTTTCGAGAAGCTGGCCATGATTGGCCGCCATCAGATAGACCCTGGGGGAATTAGTGTCTGCGACATCCCACGCCATCTGCTCGATCAGCGGTTTACTCTCATCGGAGCGGAGCTCGCTCAGGTCCTTCACGACAATGAGCTGGCGAGACCCCAAGCTGAGGCGCTGGATCTTCTCCCCACCGTTCCAATCTTCGATCGTGCCTCCGAGCTCAAGCCACACGCGTCGGCAGTGATACGTCTTTCCGTCGCCGGCGGTGCCCGTGAGGATGATGGACTGGCACTCGTCTGACCTGAAATTGCCGACCAACCATGCCAGATGTTGAGCCGGCAGCTCGATAGGCTGCATCTTCAAACGAGCCAACGCCCGCTGAATGGTCTCGTCGTACATATTATCGTTGGTCGGAATGGGTCCGTAGTTCCGAAGAAATCGGATCCAGTTATTGGCCGGCATGCGCTATTCCCCCCCGACTGCCGCCTTGCGCTGACGACAGTCCTGGAATTCCAGCGCAGCCCCATGAAAATCAGTCAGTTGCAGACTACTGTAGAACTCGTGAAACGCAACAATACAACACCGAGGGATCGGTGAACGCCATCTCCTCACCCCTTCGCGGCAGGGTTCCAAAGATTGGGGTCCCGTTAAACGCAAGGGATAAGACGTCCTTATTCATCTGTGCGACCATGAAACCGCAAGCGAAGAACGCACCGAGTCTCTCAGACCTAAAAGCTAAAACTTGCGATCAACGGGCAATGGTCTGCGATGCCGAGCAGCGGCTCGGGATTGTCTTTGTTGGGATGACGACTCCCCCCGAGTCTTCCAATCGAGGTATGCGTCGCATCACCTCGAGGGACAAGGCCCCGTCCCAGCAAGATGTGGTCGAGCCCGATGGGATTTCGGCACCCAAGATAGGCGTGAAACCTCAAGACATCGACTTCTGGCGTATCAAGTGCTCGTGTCTCACCCATCCCGCACAGAAGCTTCCCAACCTCATTGAGAGGACACAGCTCCTTGAGCATCGTGAAGGCGCTCGATGCAGGCTTGCCGTCGATGACTTCCTCAAACAGGGAGCTCACGCGCACGCCGGCGGGGAGTGGGGTTGTAGGGTCGCTGCCATCACTTCGCACCGCTCGGGAGTCCTCAAGCTCGTGCCAGAGGTTGCGATTGAAGTCGCCCAGCAGGATGGTCTTGTCGGTGACCGCCGTCTCTCGGTCGATCCAGGTCTCTAGGGGGACGATCTGATCGTGCAGGATCTGGCAAGCGGACGCATCTCCAGCCAGTGGGTTTCCACCGATGGGGGAGACGCAGCTCGATTTCAGATGCACATTGAGGACCTGCAGACGCGTTCCGCCGATATCGATGGCCAAGGACAGCCCTGGCCGGGGCTGATCCTTGGGTGGCCTGACATCTTTGAGCGTCAGAGGGTCTTCGGTCGCGCAAGCTATCTGACTGCCCAGAGACCTCTTCCATGCGATGGCAAGACGTTGGACCTTGAAGGTCGTGAAGGAGCAGACCTCCCAATCGGCAGCGCCGTTTGGCAAAACCTCAAGAACAGCTTCTTTGCCGCTTACTTCCTGAAATGCGATGATATCGGCCGGAACGCTGTTCGCGATGAAATTTTGTATTTGGGTGCGCCGTTGCTCGTACGCGGCGCGTGTGACGCGGACGGTGGCAAATCCGAATCCCTGCTTATTGGCTCCGTAGACATCGCAAACAGGGAAGCGGGCGGCATCCCAACCCTCTATATCGAATGCGTTGATGTCCCATCCGAACTGCGCACCGATCTGTGTCGATGGGCGGTATCTTTTTGTGGCCAGGTCCAACTCGTAAGTTGCGGTGCAGGCTTCAATCCAGTCCGTGACTGCCGCGCGATCCATGTGCCAACCCAGATTCCAGGTGGCAATGCTGATATCACGCGCGGCAGCCGCGCCCGCCAGACTTGAAAACAACAGGCTCAGAAGCACAAATAGGCGACGCATCAATGACCCCCTGAATTGGAATGGGCTAGTACCTACGCACAAGTCGGAACGTCTTGCGGCAAAGCGGCGGCAAGCATAGCTTGCGCAACCACAGTCCGTTGGCTTCAATCTTATGCAGTTTCCCTGACAAATTAACTAGGGGCCACAATGTATCGCGCGCTACCTGGCGGTTGAGCGGCTGATGCTGGCCGATGCCTTTGGTGGCTACGGCAATCTCTATGCGACGGGCCGTCAGCCGGCGCCTATTCTGGAAGCCAGCTGCTGGGCCCACAGTCGGCGCAAAGTGTTCGAGCTGGCCGATATCGAAGCGGCGGCGCGCAAGAAGGCGCGCAGCGAGAAGCCCAACCTGGTCTATCCGCTGGCGGTCGAAGCCGTGAAGCGCATCGATGCCCTGTTCGATATCGAACGCGAGATCAACGGCCTGTCGCCAGCCCAACGCCACGCCGTGCGCCAGGAGCGGAGCGCGCGCTTAGTCACCGAGCTCGAGCGCTGGATGATCGAGACGCGCGACAAGATTTCGCGCGGACACGACCTGAGCAAGGCCTTCAACTACATGCTGCGCCGGTGGTCATCCTTCACCCGGTTCCTCGACGATGGGCGGATCTGCCTATCGAACAATGCAGCCGAGCGAGCCCTGCGCGGCATCGCAATCTCGGGGTCATTCTGCCCATGTTGGGCAGGAGGTCGAAGTCCATTATCGCTGGCATCCGTATTTCGGACGCCGGCTTCGCTGCGAGAACAGCGAAGAACGCGCCAACGGCCGGATCATTCATCTCGTCATCGTGCCGGGCATGTCATTACCGCTCCGGCCTGGATGATAGATCCCGTGGCGTGCGCAGCAATGGATCTGGGCTCCCCGCGCGCGTCGCTTGCTGCACTGCTTGAACTGAACAAGCTCTTGATCCAGCGCCGTTTCCGGCGAGGCTCTCCGGATGGTTTCATCATCGGGGAGACTCAAAATGAGAACCTTGCCGCCACCGACACGATCTCTCGTGATCGTTCGCCAGCTCAGCATGCCGCTCGACTCGCACAAGCTAGTCGGGCTGAGCGCAGCGCAACGAACGATCGTGATCGCCCGGCTCGCCAATGTGCTGATGGCCGCCGCCGGTATCGTGACGGAGGAGAGCCGCGATGACGAGCCGTAATCTGATTCCGGCCACCATCCTCAAGCGCAGGGCCGTTGTCTATGTACGTCAGTCCACGCAGGCGCAAGTGCAGCTCAATCTTGAGAGCCAGCGTCGGCAATATGAGCTGGTCGACGTCGCGCGGCGCTGGGGATTCCGCAAGGTTGAGGTGATCGACGAGGACTTGGGACGCACCGCAAGTGGAGCTGTGGAACGTCCCGGTTTCGAACGCCTGGTCGACGATCTGTGCACCGGTCATGTGGGCGCTGTGCTTTGCCTGGAGGCGTCCCGCCTGTCTCGCAACGGACCGGACTGGCATCGGCTGCTCGAGTTGTGCGGCGAAGCCGATGCACGGGTGATCGATCTGGACGGAGTCTACGATCCGGGACTGCCGAACGATCGCCTGCTGCTCGGCATGAAGGGGAGCATAAGCGAGTTCGAACTCGGGGTGCTGCGTGCTCGCATGTACGAAGCTGCCCGCGCCAAGGCACAGCGCGGCGAACAGCGCATCTCTGTGCCCTTCGGCTACGTCTGGCACCGGGATTACGGTCTCGGGTTCGATCCCGATATACGCCTGCAGGAGACCATTCGCCTGATATTCGCGCGTTTCCGCGAACTCGGCAGTGCGCGCCAGGTCCTGATCTCGATGATCGACGATGGCGTGCATTTCCCCAGACCCTCCGACGGCAAGAAGATGGTGTCCTTCGCCTGGGTTCCGGTCCGCTACCGCAACGTGATCTCCGTCCTGAAGAACCCGTTCTACGCCGGCGCTTATGTCTATGGTAAGAGCGAGAAGCGCACCGAGATCGTGGATGGCCGCGTCCGCAAGAGCTATGGTCATTACAAGCCGGCCAGCGATTGGGCGGTGGTGCTCAAGGAGCATCACGAAGGCTATATCGGATGGAGCGAGTACGAACGGAACCAGGAACTTCTCGCCGCCAACGCCTATGGCAAAGCCGGCGGCGTCAAGTCGGGCCGCGGCGGTCGCGCGTTGCTCCCGGGTCTTCTCTCCTGTGGTCGATGCGGGCGAAGACTGGTTGTCACGTATGCCGGACGTGGCCAAGGTTACCCGGTCTATCGTTGCGAGAACACCATGATGGCGCAGGCGCGATGCATGTCGTTCAACGGCTTTCGCACCGATGCGGCGGTGGCCCGCGAAGCCTTGGAGGCGGTTGCGCCGATGGCGATCGAGGCGGCGTTGGAGGCTGAACAGATGCAGCTGGAGAGCGAAGCCAGGCGGCGGCAGATGATCGAGATGGACCTGCAGCAGGCACGCTATGAGGCATCGCTCGCCGAGCGCCGCTACGCCGCCTGCGACCCGGAGAACCGGCTTATAGCGGCCCAGCTCGAGAGGAACTGGGAAGCTACGCTCAGGCGCGTGGAGACCTGCGAGGCCCGGCTCAGTGAAGTCCAGCGTATGGAGCCTGTCGACGCGATCCCTGACTTCACCGGCCTCGCCCAGGATCTCGAAGCCGCCTGGAATGCGCCGGGTGTCGATATGCGCTGCCGTCAGCAACTGCTGCGCGCGCTCATCAAGGACATTGTGGCGGACGTCGATGACGACGCGCGCGATGTGATCCTGACCATCCATTGGCATGGGGGCCAGCATTCCCAGGTAAGGGTTCGCAAGCCCAAATCCGGAGAGCATGGCCAGAGTACGCCTGAGGAGGCTCTGGCGGTCATGCGATCCATGGCAACGCGATGGTCGGATGCCGAAATCGCCGCCACACTCAACCGCATGGGCATGAAGACGGGTCAGGGAAAGACCTGGACGGCGCGACGCGTCCAATCCCTGCGCACGTGCACAAGATCAGCGGCTATCGGTCTTCCGACAAGAACGGCGAGTGGCTTACCATGTCGGACGCGGCCGCGAAGCTTGCGTGTCGCACGTCAAAATCCGCCGGTTCGTCAGGGACGGCATATTGCCAGCCGAGCAGGTCATGCCCCGGCGCGCCCTACCAGATCCGCGCCAGCGACCTTGAAGATGAACGGATCAAGGCCGATTTGGCGCGCAAATCTCCGCGTATCATCAACGACGATAATCAGAAATCGCTGTTTCCCGCCATTTGAAGAGGGGGTGCATAATGAATCAGTCTTCGCTCTCGGCAGAAAGTCCTGGCTGTTCTGCGGTTCCGATCGCGGCGGACAGCGCGCTGCCATTCTCTACAGCCTGATCGTCGGCGCCAAGATGAACGATATCGACCCGCAGGCCTGGCTCGCCGACGCCCTCGCCCGACTGCCCGCCTATCCGGCCGATGATCTGCTGCTGTGGAATTGGAGGTCCGCAAAACTGCGGACCCAACCAGCTGCCGCCTGATCATGCAGCGCAATAAGGTGCATCACGTCTACACCGTCGGCCGTGTCGCCAGCGACCTCGGCGTCAGCGAAGCGCTCATCCACGAACTGACCCTCGGTCTCGAGCCGGAGGACGGCGTCATCTGGGTGTACGGCACCCAACGAGACGACGGGATCTTGGCCTTCACCGATGAAGGCATCGAGGAGCTCAAACTCCTCCTCGAAGAATATTATCGCGTCTCCCCATCAAAAACTTGACGCCAGCACTCCGGTGCTCAGTCCTCATGGCCGCCGGATACGCACGTCTGCGGTCTTCACCGGATGCGTACGCCGCAGGCAGGTGGTCACCAAGTGTTGCGGTTCGTGGAGAGTAAGCTCCGTGAGCTCTGAACTCCGTAACATATCCAGGCGTATCAACGTAGACGGACTGGCCCGCGGGACTTAGGAAGCATGGGTTCACTTCGCTGCGGAAGGCTGGCCGAGCTTTTGGTCGAGGGACTGCCTGAATTCTCGCTTCTGTATATTGGAGCCAGTCGGCCTACGCTTCGCGAGATCCTTGGCTATCTTGGTTACGGAACCATCGAGCACTCGATGCAGCGTTGACAGTAATGTCACTTCGTCGTTATCGAAATCGCCGTGGTGCCTTGCTTTAGAGGCTGGACCCGGAGCTAAATTCCACTGCTTGGTTGTTCCGTCGAATAGCGTCCCCAGCGCATCTTTGGCAAATCTTTCCATGCCGAGGATAGGAACTCCGTCCTTTAGAGCAGGGATGTGAGGTGTTTTTTCAAACGCGTTGCTGACAAGATAAAGCAGCGACTTATGATAGATGCCGGCGCAATCGTCGTCCTGCTCCGTTGGGTCGTCAAGCGTATAAAGATCGAATTTCTCGATCATTCCCTTCTTGAGCGCTGGCAAATAGGTCTCATTGAAGAGCGCGACTGTGCACGCAGGCGCCCAAAGACTGACAGTTTTTAAGGGGACTTTGGCCTTGGCGAATTTTGAAACGACCGGGGCATGAAATATCGATCCTGCGCTATGTCCGACGAGATGGACCTCATCAATCTCACCGTCCTTGTGGAGCTTGATGAGATGGTCGGTTACTAAGTTCGCCGAGCCAAGTTTCTCTTCCGTCGCCATCCGCGCGTTTTCTTTCATCTCGTCCCACAGCGCTTTACCTCCGAGGTTTCGCGCGCCGACCTCCAGAGTGTCGTCTAGCCTGTCGAGCATGAAATCTTTGGCTTTGTCCAGGAGGCCTTCGTCCCGCCGGCGCCCAATTGCGTCCCTCAATATGTTTGATAAAGTCGTCCAAACGTCCGAGCGCCAGATGAATGAGAGAGGATAGACCTGCGATTGAAGCAACGGCGCGAGATTGCTTGAAACCGTTTGCACCGCACCGTCCTGACCGACCAGACCGCCGTGAGCATAGAGCAGCACACGCCTAGTTTGCCATGAAGACATGGCGCGCGGCATCCGCTCAGTTATCAGAGTTTTCAACCCGGCAGGGGTTAAGCCATAGGTGCCCTTGTCGTCCAAGACACCATTGTTCTTCGACGTGATGATGTATGGACGAAGGTCTGCATAAACCTGGCTTTGGTAGCTGCGCGGAGCGTCCGCTCTCATGTTTGCGGTAGCAAGCGACGAGGTCAGGTCGACGGGTGCGCCGAGTGACGCGACCCATACGTCTGTGCCGTTCGCGAGCCAGTCCGTGTAGGACAGGTTTGCCAGCCCTTTTGCGCCCCACTTTTCCCCCCAGCTGTTTTGAACCCAGAAGCCTCGGCGATTGTAACCTACGATCGCAAAGGCGTGCCCGCCAATCTGCCCGGGACGATATTCAATATTCTCCTGTTCCGGCTTGACCGACTGCCATCCGTCGTGAACGCGCGCCGTGGCATACAAAATGCCGGTTTCGTTAATCGCCGCGTGCATGCCGACGAGGTCTTTGTGATTCACGCGAAAATAAGCGCCGAGCGGACGAGCAAGCGCGTCCGCAGACCGCTTTTCCTCAACAGTGGGATCGGGATCGCGTTCTTTCCAGAGCGCATAAGCGCAAAGACCGTGCTTGAACCATCCCTTCATGGCTCCCCTCGCACTGGATCCCTCGTAATTTTGCCCGGGCCACTCATCATAACGCTTGGCCATCGCGTAAAGCATCCAGGCACTTACTTCGTCGGCCGCCGGATTCCTTTCTCGGACCCTCAGGAGATAGTTTGCGACCGTCGCCAAACCGAAGCCGGTGCATGCACCTTCTCGGCCCTGATCCAGGACGGGTATGCCAAGGCCATAATAGGCGCTGATATCACTTTCGGGCGCGACACGGATAAGTGTCGGCGTAAAGATTGCATCTCGGAAGTCAATCGTGTCAGGCAGTGCGTCGAAGGTTCTCTTTGTAGCTGCAGCCCTTGCCATTTCCCCACCCATGATCCCGGAACGTAAGTGTGCGTCAGTCGCCGGTCACGGCTGCGCAATATTCGGTGAATGCATTTTCCATATAGATCTGCGCCCGAGAGCCACTCCCGTTGTAGGGGGTAGAACTTTGGAGGCAGATATCAAAGTCGCACCACTGGCGCTCCCGAAAGAACTGCTCGTCTGTCTTCGCTCCTCGCAAGTCCTACTTAAACCTTCTGTAGCCGTTGTAGACTCTGCGAACGATCCGAATGACGCTGAAGCCTACGCGTTTTATTCGCTATCTTCGATAGGCATCGCAGTGAAATCAGGTCCGAATGCTTAGGTGTTTTTTGGGAAAGCGGTCCGCGGCGCGCCGCAGTAATCGCCGCCTGCTTGAAAAAAACATTAACGTTAGACGATCTCGTGGACCGACATCTCGTCTATCCAGCTAAGCATCTCCTGGCATACGATCGCGCATAAATGCTCGAGCCCCGTAAGCCTTGCGGTCCGCCATAATACTCACGCCAAACGCAAGGTCTGAACGCAGTTTATTCTGCAGAAAACGTATTAGCCCTCGAACATACTAAAGAACGAGTCCCAGTGAAAATCAAGACCCAAGTCATCTATGACAACATGAAGACGGTGGTATGGACGGTCGTCGTCGGCAAGGACCGCAACACAACAGCCGCTTCCGAATCCGAGACGGCCTCCACCCGCCTGAGCGTTTGCAGACACGGCGGCTCCAGCTGTTCTCGCGCTACTCCCGGACGTTTGGAGCTCGCTCTTCATACATGTCGATTTCAGAGAAAACCCTCGATGACGCTTATTCGCAAAATTCATATGGGGTCTTAACTGAATCTAGTGCGCTGATTTGTTCAAGGTGCACCCGCCACACTTCGACATTACGACAAATAGGAGTCGACTCGCCAAGCTTTATTGCTAATATAAGGAAGCGGAAATGAAGGGGTGGGGGCGTCGATGGGTATCAATCTAGATATCCCTGGCATCTGGACGTACCGTAGCTTTCTAAATGTCGCGGGGAATGTTGGCGATTTTGGCAAACTGACAGTTTGGGAAGCCGAACTATCCCTCGAAGTTAGCGAGGACGGGCGCATCTATGGTTTATTGGGGGAGCGCCCAGATCTTTGTGTAGGTAGCGAACCCTACTTACTCGTTGAAGGCACCGTTATACCTGGCAACCCTGCGGTGATTAGCTGGCGTGCTAAGGGCAAGCCTCAATCCGAGTATGAGGGCTGGATCTACGACTACCGGGGCTACCTATCCCCCGAGTGGCCGGACGCGCCGCGCAATCGCCCAACGATCGTAGGAACCGTGACGCGCACCGTGGCCCATAATGGAGCGCCGGCGGGTTCAGTGTTCTCTTTTGTCGCGGTCAAGTCGGATTTCCTTGAACCACGCAAAACGATACCCCTAGCGAAAAGCATCATCGACATGATGAGCTCGGCAGAGCATCGCTACCATCATGCGCTTTGGCACGCCTCGCGCGACACATGGGACAACCTGAGCGACCCCAAGAAGGAGGCTCTGCGCGCAACCGGTTGGCAGCCTGGCCCAAAAACCAAAGAGCGAGCAAGTCTGTCGGCCGATCGACTCGCCAACGGTTCGGGCGAAGATTTTTTCTACATGCACCGGCGCATGGTGAAGGAGGTTCGAGCTATGGATCCCTCTGTCGGGACCTGGCGACGTCTGCCGCAGCAGCAGTTCCCCTCGTCGTTTGCGCCCGAAACGAAGGCGTCGCAGATTGGCAATCTCGATGGATACTCCCTGCCGCCAGCGTGGGTCGTGCCGGGTGACCCTGACACGACGAATTGGCTGTTCGAATTGAGGAAAACCTCAACGCTTTATGGCCGATTCCAGGCATGGGAGGCGCTTTATACCTCCGCGGACTACCTCGCCTCCCTGTCGCTCGGCGAGCTTGGTTCACGGATTGAGTTCACCATCCACAATTGGATGCATATGCGGTGGACCTCGGTGACCCGCGACCCTATCGGTGATGTGGCCAAGCGCGGTTTGCCGCTTCCCAACGGCCGCGACGCACTGGACTTCGATGAAAAATGGCTGGATCCCGAGTACGACTATCTAGGCGAGACTTTTTCGTCGCACATTAATCCGATTTTTTGGCGGCTGCACGGGTGGGTCGATGACCGCATCGACGACTGGTACCGCGCCCACGAAGCCCTGCGACCTGGAGTGGTCAAGCCAATGACCCTTGACGGCGTGGAATGGTTCGCGGTCGACGGGACTTGGGTGAAGAACGACGAGCCATGGGAGGGGGCGCGTGCGTCATCATCCCCAACCCATCACGCTGGGCACAATCATCCTGGTCACTCGGGACGGGTCTTGGATGTGCCGACGATGCAAGCGGCCTTAAGGATTATTTACGGCCCCGAACCGGACGCTGCGCCTTCAGCAATGGAAGACCACGTGCAGGCTTTGCCCGGGACGCGGGCAAGCTGGTTTAAGAATGTCCCAGCTTAAAAAGGGTTTAGCGGGGCGCTGCAAGTCGGGAACCCGGCAGACCAAGATCGCCGAATGCGTTTCATCACGGATGGGGGAGAACTTTCATATGGCACGGACAAAAGAAACGACACTATCGCCCGCGAAGTCCACCAAAGCCAGCGTTTCGCCGGAACTCCGGGACGATAAAGCCGCCGAGCGCAATACCAAGCCCCTTGTCCACGTTATCCGGGAGGGTGTCCGCTGCGACACCGAAGAGCGCGGGCACAAGACCCCAAAGGGCAAATCCCCGTTAGAAATCGTCGTCGACGCCTCAGAAGGCTTTATTCCTTTGTGGGCAAAAGGAACAACGCTGCGCTGGAAGTTCCGTGAGAGCTCCGTGCAATCGTTTGCAGATCCCGCCAAAGTCAAGGCTCAAGTTGAGGATTTGTTCGCGAAGGCCATTCTTGCTTGGGGCGATGCAGTGCCAATCAAGTTCGCGCAGCGAGACGACGCCTGGGATTTCGAGATTGTGGTGAAACACAGCGACGACTGCGACGTCAACGGTTGCGTACTGGCCAGCGCGTTCTTCCCCGACGGCGGTCGGCACGTCGTGACTATCTATCCCAAGATATTCGAACAAGACCCGACAGAGCAGGTTGAGACCTTAGTTCACGAAATCGGTCACATTTTTGGCCTTAGGCATTTTTTCGCGCAGGTCAGTGAGACCGCTTGGCCCTCCATCATTTTTGGGACGCATAAGAAATTCAGCATCATGAACTACGGCGCGGACAGTAAGTTGACCGCAGACGACACTGCCGACCTAAAGAAGCTCTATTCACTGGCTTGGAGCGGCCAATTAACAGAAATCAACGGAACCCCGATCAAATTTATGACGCCGTTCCACACGAGTGGCGAGCCGACAGAAATCATCTCGGCCATGGAACCTGCGCAAACCTTAGCCAGGGTACAGTAGCTTTTGTCGCCCTAAGATTGATACGGCCAACTTCTATCATTTCGAGAACCTGCGGCCTTAGGTGGATAGGAGCAGTAATATGATTTCGCTCGTCGTCTTTGTCGCATCGGGCCAACCGCGACGCTGCCAACAGTTGTGACCAGAATTAGAACAATAACTCCCGGCAACGACAATCGCTGCGGAGCTATATTGCCAATATCACACACTTGAGTGATGATGGCCTAGAAGAGGCTAGGGAGCTTCATAAACTTTTCCGTCATCTAGTGCCGTTCAGGCACAAGGATTTCATTGGAATCGCATTTACCTTCTTTATCTTCGAAGCGGCATTTAGTTTTATCATTAGAAGGCTGCGGCTGAGCATAGGGGGTAAGTCGAGGAGGGAATTATGTCCCTTCCCGAAAAGCTTATACATTTTTAAGTCTGAGCATTGGGGTGGTATCTATGTGCTTCTGGCGCTGCGTGCTGACGTCTGTCTTCTGCCTTGCCCTTGCCGACTGCGGAACGTACGTTCCGAGCACTCGCGAATGGCCCAACGCAAACACGCTTAAAGAAAGCGACATGATCAGCACGATCATCAGAAGCGTTGGCTGCGAGCTTAGTTACACCGTAACGCAAGTGATAGAGAATGACAGAAGAGACGCAACATATCGAAAGACACAACAGACCTATACCGATTTCCTCAACAACTGGGGCGTTGAGGTCGCCATCAACCTCACGGTTGTCGAAAAGACATCGGTGAACCCGACGGTCCTTCTTACCCCACCTTCGGGCCCTTCATCGATATTCACTGCGGCTGCCGGACTAGCAGGTTCCGCTGAAGCGACCCGTCTGCAAAAGACGAACGTCTTTTTCACTGTGGCGGATTTGTACAGGCCCCAGTTATTCTCCGTCGATTCCACTAAAAGAGGGTGCCGCGACCCCCGTGGAAACAAGGAAGGCTCCCTCCTTGTCGACAGTGACTTGAAGCTGTCCTCACTTCTTGAAGGCCGCATCGGCGCCACGATACTCAATGTCGCTGACAGCCCGGGATCCAGCGTGCCGATCACCGGACAGAAAAACGTGCTTTCGCAAACCGTGTCCTTCAAGATCGTCACTTCCGGTTCGATCACGCCGACCTGGAAGCTCGTTCGGGCGAGTGTGAACCCCTCCGGAACATTCTTCAGCACAAATCGCGACCGGACCCACGAACTCGTGTTCACTTTCGGCCCGCTTGATAAATCGGTCAAGGGAAGGCCAACGGGCCTTACGCCTTTGGCCGAGGCTACGCATCTCAATACTCAGCTTCAGACCGGGATCAGAGGCTTGGTCAGTCCCCTCCAGTGAAGGTGTTGTTCGATGGGAAAATCAAGGAAAACAGTTCCCGAAGCGCAGAAAGCTGACAAAGCCAAGCGATCGAGTAAGTCGCGTACCAAAAACGACAAGAAGACAAAGAGTCAGGAACGCCTACATTTTCAAGCGTTGGTCAGTGTCGGTGCAGAGGACATAGGCACCCCTGACCAGATTTCCAGGATCAAGGAGGCTCTGAGTTCCAATCAGCTTGATGATCACATGATAACGGAGCTCATGCTTCATTGCGCTTCGGTGTTGGCTTTCAGGCGCTCTCAGGCAACTGGGTTGAAAGAGAAGACTTCGCCGGTCGACGGCAGCTGCTACAAGGGGGTAGGCGGAAGTGACCAAGTTACCATCTGGTCGAACGGGTTTGCTGTCGAAACCTGTTCCCGACAAGAGGCAAGAGATCGGGGAATCCCCGCCTGCGGATAGTCCTTAGGTGGTGTTCGGACTGGTGTTAGAGAAGATCTGCGGCCCGAATTAAGGGAGCGTCTTTGCAGAAGAATAAGCCTTTCGGCGGGCAAATGACCAATGATGTTTAACCGCAACACTAATTGTGGGAGTGGGGTCCGCCGGCCCGGTCGCTTTCAACTAGGCAAGGACCTGCTCGCCATCATCTTAGGTGTCTTGCGGACCATTCTGGGCTTCTATTACGGCTCCGCGGGATTTGGGACGGCGGCGCCGCAGGCCTTGACGATCTCGGAACTCGCTTGGAATCAGGAATCCCTGCCAAGCGGCAGTAAGGCATCAATTGCTGGAAAGCTGCCCGGTGGAACGCCGCCCTACCGCCTCTTCCATGCGCTTCCTGACGCGCTGGCTGACGGCATAGCCGCCGTGCCGCGTCGTGCGCCCGTTCCCTTGCGCGGTGCTCCCCCCGCCGGTTCCCGCATGCCGGGTCAAGGCGTGACCCACCCCCCTGTGGCCTCCTAATGTTTTGGAAAAGGACCGCAGTATGATAATGTTATGCAGGAATACTCGAAACAATAGGCTTCGACTATGCCCCGCAAATTATCCGCTCTACTGCTTTGCCTCCCCATCGTGGTCTTCTCATCAGTCAGGGCTGACGCCGACTGGTTTACTGATCCTTTCAAGGATCTAAAGGGGATAAAAGAAATAGGTCAGGTATTAACCAATGCGGTGCAAGATGCAGGTAATACACTGTCCAAAGGAGTTAAGGCAAGTCGGATGTTCAGCGGACCGGGAGAATACCCTCCTGAAAATTTCGGGGCATATGGTATTTTAGCATTTCCTGCTAAAGCTTCTGAGTTTGACAAAGATAGACATCTTAAGGTGTGCCAGGCATATCTAAATAGTTTTGTCTCTGCCTTCAACTTAGATCTGCCGCCAGCCGAGCAGATGGTTACAGTTTGGCCGATAAATGATGATAATATGTCCGACAAACTCAACGCGGGATCAAAGAAGGAAGACTGCGAGGTAGTTGTTTCGAATTTTGGTCTGTCCATGTCAACGGTCGCAATCGATTCCGCTAGGCGCGCTGGGTGGTCGCCTGACGGGAAAGGACCATTTTTGATTGCTTGGGCGCCAGGGAAAAGCATACGAGACGAGAAGCCAATAATCTTGTATGAGGACATGTCAAAGTTCGAAGAATACGGTGATTTCGTCGCCGCGATGAACGCCTGGAAGGGCGAGATACAGGGTGACAACGATTTATTTAAACCGGGATGGAACTTGGATAATTTCAAGAAAAAGATACGAGACGTATCAAATAAATACGGCAAAGAGATTGCGTCTGCTTTCGGCACCAAGGGCGGGTAGATGAACTTCTTACAATACGGTTCGGCCGGAGCTATTGGGTTCTTGATCGGCTTGGCTGCTGTCGTTTGGATTGAAGATCTAAACGCTGGGGGAATTTTTTTGATCATTGCTTTTTGCGTTGCTGTAGCCACTATTATTTTTGCTTTGGCCAAGTTACTGTTGGGAACTGGCGGCGCGAAGTAGGACGATGACCAGCAGACTGTTGAAAAAGTGGCTCGTGTTGATCTCGAGACTCGGGTGCGGCGCGATCATCCGTTGCGCCGCATTCAGGCGATTGTGAACGAGGCACTGGCGGCGTTGGAGCGGGACTAGGCGGCGCTGTATTCGCCGATGAGGCGGCCTTCGGTCCCGCCGGAAAATCTGCTGCGAGCGATGCTCTACTCGATCCGCTCGCACGGCTTTTGATGGAACGGCTGGAATACGCAAGGGCAGAGGAAAGGAGGCCAAGCTGTGCTTTATGGGACATGGCTTGATGGAGAACCGCCACGGCCTGCTGGTCGACGTCTGCCTGACACTGGCCGACCGACATGCTGAGCGGGTGGCCGCACTGCACATGATCGAACCTCGACCGGAGCGGCCACAGGCGATCAAGGCCTACAACGCGGAAGACTTCGTCAATGAGCTGCGCTCGATAACGGTGACGCCGCACGTGGCGCAGAATATGGGCGTCCGCAGTTCCGCGATCGACGGGCGCACGACGCGGCATGGCGACTATGCCGACAGCCAGCGCATCAGGAAGCGTTGGATCAAGGTCGTGGCCGACCAGCACCAGACCAGTTCCGCGGTCGCGACCGTGTCGGATGGACCCTCACCTTCGTAGCCGCTGCCTAACAATCTGGTGCGACTGCCAAAGCTCATGGCGGAGACCGGCTGATGGCCAAGGTTCGCAGCTTCGCCAAGGCCTTTGCCGGCCGCTGGTACATCGTCGAGACGGATGTTTGGGATAACGACTTCCTCGATTTCGTCGAGGAAGCGCATCTGACATTCGACGCCGAGCCCGGTACTTAAATCTCCCGTCGGCATTGGATTCGTGGTCCGGAGTGCCCAGCCGACTTCTGCGTCAGGTGCTGATCTCCCTGGCAGTCATTCGTCGAAAAGCCGGCGCGGGTCTGGGTTTACTTCTCCCGCGCCAAGCCTCTGGACCGCAGCTGAATGATCCCTTCTGGCGCGAAGTTCAAGGCGGTGAGAAACCAGACTTCTATGCGTCAATGTTCACGCTTCGTGCCTCAAAAGCCGCATAAATAGGCAGACTGGTATAATGGCCGAAATTATCTGTCGTCAGTTGAGCCTACGAGTCCAGAATTATCTGTCGTCGGCCTGACTGTTAAGTGGCTCATATCCCACCGCTTTTCGCCCGAAGGGGTTCCCGATGCCCTTCGGTCAACAGGTTACCAATGTGCCCGAACGACAATTAATTCCGAACTGGCGCTAAGGAGCTGTCTTCATTAGCTTATTGCGGCCCTGATCGGTAACCTAAGGCCACCCACACGCGGATTGGTAACCCACAGGAATAGGTTTGGTAACCCTTATCGAGTGAGGGCCGCTCGTACCTTTCGGCGGGTTCGTTTCAGTTCTAAGCCCGGGTTAATTCCGGACAACGACAGATAATTCTGGACGGCACAGTGGAACTCAACGCGTTGTAAGGATGGCATAGAGAGGCCCCTTCTCTAGTCTCGCTACGGGAAAAATTCTGGAAAATGGGTCTGCTTGGCTGGACGCAGAACGTTGTGATTATTCAGCCGGCATTTCTGAAGCTTCTCGAACACAAACAGCTTGCCTTCGCGCACGCTATCTTCGAGCGAGTTCGCCTTCGCCAGATGCGCCCCAATCGCGCTGGCCAGCATGCAACCTGTTCCGCGCATCGATATAGCAAGGCGCGGCGTGTCGAAGTGGATGGGTTCATGATCGGAGCGTAACAGAATATCGGTCGATCGAGCCCCCGATGCGTGGCCGCCCTTGATCAGCAAGGCGTGAAACCCGACCGCCAGCAATTCTTGGCCTTGCAGCACCGCGCCGTCCTCATCCATCGCCAATTCTGAGCCAACAAGGAGCGCCAACTCGATGAGATTGGGAGTGACCAGACGGCAAAGCGGCATCAGATTCCGCCTCATGGCGGCGATGGCGCCCGCTTCCAGCAGCGCCCGGCCTGAGGTCGAGGCCAGCACCGGGTCGAGTACTGCCGGCACTTGCGGATTTTCGCGCAGCACGCAGGCAACTGCAGCAACGATCTCTGCCGTCGCGAGCATGCCGATCTTAACGGCAGCCACCTCGTTGGCCTGCAGCGCCGCGCGCATCTGATCGGCCACCAGGCTTGGTGACGAATGTTGGATTTCCATCACAGCATCATGCGTCTGCACCGTTAGCGCCGTGACAGCGAGGCAGGTGCGAACACCAACGGAAGAGATCGTCTCGATGTCGCGCACGATTCCGGCGCCCCCGCTGGAGTCGGATCCGCCGACGACAAGCACATGCGGTTCTCGCCTCAGCGCCATCGATCTGTCTTTTCGATCCATTCTCGCGTGCGCGCTTGGGGATCGGCATTCAATGTGATGTCGGTGACCACCGCCGCGCTGTCCGCACCGGCCGCAAAGACACCGTCGAGCCGGTCAGGGTTGAGGCCACCAATGGCGACCAAAGGAACCGGTGCGACCCGGCGCTTCCACTCGTTAATCCGCCCGAGCCCTTGCGGTGCCCATTTCATCTTCTTCAGGATGGTTGGATAGATGGGGCCAAGCGCGATATAGTCGGGTCCCGCGGCCATAGCCATTTCCAGTTCGATATCGTCATGGGTACTGAGTCCGAGCCTTACACCGGCTGCCTTTATCGCCAAGAGGTCGGCGGTCTGCAAATCCTCTTGGCCGAGATGAACGAAGTCGCAGCCTTCCTCGATCGCCAGCCGCCAATGGTCGTTGACGATGAGCTTGCATTGGTGCTCGGCGCACAAGGCCTTGGCCTTCCGGATTTCGGCGCGCAACCCGGCTTCGTCCATGATCTTGATACGAAGCTGCACCAGCTCGACGCCGAGCGGCACCAGCCGTTCGATCAAGGCAGCGCTGTCGACGATCAGATAAAAGGGATCGAGCTTCATGAAAAAACGGCCCTGCCGACCATCGGTGTCGATGGCACGGCGACGTCGCGCGGTTCGAGCATTCCCGAACTGAACGCCTCACGACCGGCGTCGACCGCCTTACCGAACGCACGCCCCATGCCGACCGGATCTGCCGCCTTGGCGACCGCTGTGTTCAGGAGCACGGCGTCAAAGCCGAGTTCCATGACGGTGGCCGCGTGCGACGGCCGTCCCAGCCCCGCATCCACAATCAGCGGGACGCCAGGGAAATGTCCGCGCATCGAGCGCAGCGCCGTCATGTTGACCGGTCCCAAGGCGGAACCGATCGGTGCGCACCACGGCATCAGGACCTTGCAGCCCGCTTCCAGCAGCCGCTCGGCGACAACGAGATCGTCGGTGGTATAGGGGAATACCGCGAAGCCGTCCTCGCACAGGATGCGGGCGGCTTCAACCAGACCGAACACATCCGGCTGTAGCGTGTCGTGATTGCCGATCACTTCGAGCTTGATCCAGTTGGTGCCGAAGACCTCGCGCGCCATTTTCGCGGTGGTGACGGCCTCCTTGACGGAGAGGCAGCCGGCGGTATTGGGCAGGATTCTGGCGCCCAGCGAGCGGATCAACGACCAGAATTGTTCGCCGGCCCTACCGCCCGCCATCTCACGCCGCAACGAGACGGTCACCACCGACGTGCCCGATGCCTTGACTGCATCGGCAAGGATGGCCGGCGAAGGATACTGAGCCGTGCCGAGAAGCAGGCGCGACGAAAGCTCGGTTCCATAAAGCTCCAACATGCTAGCCGCCCTGCATGGGCGAGAGGATTTCGATCCGGTCGCCGTCGCTCAACTGGAACTCCGCGCGGTTGGCTTTGTGCACGAGGTCGCTGTTGACGGCGGTGGCGAGCCAATCGCCCTCATAATCGAGCGCGGCAAGCAACTCGGCCAGCGTGGTGGCGGCAATCTCACGCGCCTCGCCGTTGACCATCAGTTTCATGAGCATGCTCCTTGGTTCTGTCTTGACTGAAAACCAGGTCGGCAGCCTGGCGCGCCATGGCGGGGGCGAGGAGAAAACCGTGACGATAAAGACCGTTGATCGCGATGATCTCACCGTCTGTTTCGACGCGTGGCAAATTGTCGGGAAATGCCGGACGGACACCCACACCGGTTTCAACGATCTCGGCCTCACCAAAGGCCGAATGGAGGGCATGGGCGGCGCCCAGCAGCTCCATCATGGAACGCGCCGTCACCGGTCCGGCGCTCTGGCTTTCAATCATCGTCGCTCCGATCATGAAACAGTGATCGGTGCGCGGCACGGCATAAAGCGGAAAGCGTGGATGAAGCAAACGGACCGGCCGCGACAGCGAGACATCAGGCGTGCGAAGGATCAGCATTTCGCCGCGAACACCGCGCAGCCTGTCATCGGCCGCTGCCATTCCCATGCAGTCTATCTGACGGGCGAATCCCGAAACAGGCCGGGCGTCGCAGCCGAAGTGGAATTTGACACCCATGGTCGCAAGCTTGTCATGAAGTGCCGCCATCGCCGGGCGTGGGTCGAGGTGAGCCTCGTCGGGGAAGAGCAATCCACGCCGGAAGCGGCCGGCGAGGTCGGGTTCCAGGAGCGCAATTTCGTTTTCATCGACGCGCCGATGCCCTGACGTGCGACTGGCGAACCGGTCAAGCTCACCGGCATCACGCGGCGCGGCCACGACCAATGTCCCGGCCCGTGTCACCTGACCCGACAGCACCGCATCCCACCAGTCGGCAGCATCGCGTCCGAGATCCAGCACCGGCTGCTCCGCGCTTTCGCGCTCGCACCATGGCGCCAGCATGCCGCCGGCGAACCACGACGCGTTGCCACCAAGGCCATGCCGCATCTCGGCGACGGTGACCGTCGCGCCGCGGGCGGCGAGTTCGAAAGCGACGGTGAGGCCGGCAACGCCGGCCCCTTTGACGAGCACCCTCATGATGGTTTGGGAGCCTCTGGCACGACCGGTACGCCAGTCTCGTCCGCCTGCATGTAGAGATCGCCGCCCTCCCGGTATTTTGCCGCCATTGCCGCCATGCCTTCCTTCTGGGCCTCGGCACGGATGTCGTGGGAAATGCGCATGGAGCAGAATTTCGGCCCGCACATCGAACAAAAATGTGCCAGCTTGTGCGCCTCCTTGGGCAAGGTCTGGTCGTGGAAGGACCGTGCGGTTTCGGGGTCGAGCGACAGGTTGAACTGGTCCTCCCAGCGGAACTCGAAGCGCGCGCGCGAAAGGGCATCATCCCTGGTTTTCGCTGCCGGATGGCCCTTCGCCAGATCGGCTGCATGGGCGGCTATCTTGTAGGTGATCACGCCAATCTTGACGTCGTTGCGGTCGGGAAGGCCGAGATGCTCTTTCGGCGTGACGTAGCAAAGCATTGCGGTCCCGAACCAGCCTATCATGGCGGCACCTATCCCTGAGGTGATGTGGTCATAGCCCGGCGCGATGTCGGTCGTCAGCGGCCCCAACGTGTAGAACGGCGCCTCACCGCACACTGCGAGCTGCTTGTCCATGTTCTGCTTGATCTTGTGCATGGGGACATGGCCCGGGCCTTCGATCATCACCTGGCAGTCCTTTGCCCAGGCAATCTTGGTGAGTTCTCCAAGTGTTTCCAGTTCGGCGAATTGCGCCGCGTCGTTCGCATCGGCGATTGAACCGGGACGAAGGCCGTCGCCGAGCGAGAAGGAGACGTCATAGGCTCTGGCGATGTCGCAGATCTCCTCGAAATGCTCGTAGAGGAAGCTCTCCCGGTGATGGTGCAGGCACCATTTGGCCATGATCGAGCCGCCGCGCGAGACGATGCCCGTGACCCGGTCGACGGTCAGCGGGATGTAGTGCAGCCGCACGCCGGCGTGGATGGTGAAATAGTCGACGCCTTGCTCGGCCTGCTCGATCAGCGTGTCGCGGTAGACCTCCCAGTTCAGATCCTCGGCGATGCCGTTGACCTTTTCCAGCGCCTGATAGAGCGGCACCGTACCGATCGGCACCGGCGCATTGCGCACGATCCAGTCGCGGATGTTGTGGATGTTGCGGCCGGTCGACAGGTCCATCACCGTGTCCGCGCCCCAGCGGATCGCCCAGACCATTTTTTCGACCTCTTCGGCCATCGACGATGTGACAGCCGAGTTACCGATGTTGGCGTTGATCTTGACCAGAAAATTGCGACCGATGATCATCGGCTCGCTCTCGGGATGATTGATGTTGGCGGGAATGATTGCGCGTCCGCGCGCCACCTCGTCGCGCACGAATTCGGGTGTGACGAAATCTGGGATCGCCGCGCCGAAGGCTTCGCCGTCGCGTTGCAGCTTGCCGCGCATCACCTCGCGGCCGAGATTCTCGCGGATGGCTACGAACTCCATTTCTGGCGTGATGATGCCGGCGCGCGCATAGGCAAGTTGGGTCACCGCCTTGCCCTGCTTGGCCTTGAGCGGCCGATTGCGTATCGGAAATTCCGGTGTCAGGCGCTCGCCGGTGGCGAATCCATTGTCTTCCGGCCGGACGTGGCGGCCGTCATAGGCTTCGACATCGCCACGCGCCGTGACCCATTCGTGGCGAAGCCGGGCAAGGCCTTTTTCGATGCTGGTTTCGACTGATGGATCGGTGTAGGGGCCGGACGGATCGTAGACGGTGACGGGCGGTTCGCCGGCCGTCGGATGGACGGAAATCTCGCGCATCGGCACCCTGATCTGTGGGTAGAGGACGCCGGGCTTGTGGATTTTCCGCGAGGCGGGCAGTGGTCCCGTCGATACGGCGGGGGTGAGGGCATTCATCGTGAGGCTCCTTTGCTCATGCATTGGAGACCCAGTTCTGTGCCGGAAGGATGAAAAGACGCTTCTGTAGACCTGCTGCAGCAGGACCTCGGGCGTAAACTCCCGCAAAGCGCTTGCACCGTCCCTACGCCAGTATGAACTGGATCAGGTTCAACGGGTCACTGCGCCGCGAAAGCCAGCAGTATCTCAGCCCCTTGCCGGGACTCCCCTGGTGAATGCCTTAGGTTGAACGGGCTGACGCTATCTTGTCAAGCGCATTCGGGCGCCTTCGGCCGGTGGCGACGACCGGCGGCCAGCCGGGCGGAGAGCTCGCGCATGCATCGGGGACAAGTCACGCCCCGTAGACCGGGGCTGAATGGCCAAAGCCTCATTCGCTTCGTGAAGGATGGAGAAACTGTATTGGCCATGTGCGCGTATCGACCAAGTAGCTCAGGCGGTCACGGATGTGGTTATTCTGGTCGAAGGTGACGAACGGCCTTGGGGGTCACCTCCTTTAGGATTCAGAGGTTGGAAGACGGCTTCTCGCGATCACGGCCATCAGGAAATACCTGTCTTCGGCTCAACCTCGACATGGCGTCCGATCGACCGCAGATATACAGCTATCTCGTTCATGAGATGATCGCGTTCGCCGTATCCTACGCAGCTGTGGCTCGACGGCCCTCCGTTGCGCTGGCGTGAAATCAGCATCGCCAAAGACGTATCCCAAGTTGCCAATCGCGCAAATTTTGCAGCCGGCGTCCACAACTGCTTGTACGAATGCCGGAATGTCTTTTTCTTGCATGGTCTTCATGTCGAACCTCTCGTGAATGGCGTGCTTGCGCCCCAATCTGCCTTTTCAGCGTGTCCTCTGGGCGGCGCAAGCCCTGAGCGTGACTGTGCACGGGCAACCTCGACTATCCCATCTGCCACGCTCTTTAGAATCGGTGGGGTCTGGTGATCGCAGGCTGGGCCACTCAAAAGCCTGCAAGAAGAAAGTCATGGCGACCATTGCTCAAGATCGCAAGGGTGCGTGCAAGACCTTCCGTTGGCAGTCATGCACGCTCGCTCAGAGATAGTCCGGCCGCGGAAATTCTCCCTTATTCGTAAGAAAGCTCATTGAGCAACTGGGCATTGAGCAACTGGGCATTGAGCAACTGGGTCTCACGTCACGGGTCTCGTGTGCTTCACAGCCGAAAAATAGCCGCCGTGGCAATTCTCGAAAAGTGCAGGCTACCTCGTTAAGGACACTGCGGATGATCGTTCGCGCTTGGCAAAAGCGAACGGATTAGTCTATGGCTCTCGGCAGGGGGGCGAGTTATGCGGCGGGTGCGAATCCTTCAAGTAGGCGATATTCACTATCCGGACTGGCATCCTTCCTCTAGCAACATCGATGCCAAGGATAGCAAGTTCGCTCCGAAAATAACGCAGAAGCTACGCGCGTCTTCGCTGCGTGCCGTCTTGACGAAACTTCGGCGGCTGACGACTTCGAAGCCCTTGGATTCGATCGCCTTCATGGGGGATTTCACGAGCCGTGGCGACAAGACCTTCATTGCTTCGGCATTCCAGCATTTCACGTTGCTCTGCCGCGCACAGGGACGCAGTTCAAAGGCGCTTCCGTTGATATTCGTACCGGGAAATCACGATGTGAACCGTGATGACGCGCGCGAACTTGGACCGACTGAGAAATTCAGCGAAATGGCGAGTTTAGCCGCCCGCTTGGGTTGGCAGACCGTTCCCGTGGACCAACCCGTGCACTTCAGACTTCCGACAGGATCCGCAGGCGCAAACTTCATCCTCGTCAACACAGCGATAGGCAGTTGGGAGCTTCAAAACCTTCCCGCGTTCCTTCGTGATCGTCTCGAGGCACTCAGTCCTTCTACAGAGCCTGTAGATCTCGGCTCGCCGGACATCTCGGGACATTCGCCCGCGACACCTCCCAGCGATCCAGACAAGGAGGCGTCCGACGACGAGTATTACGGTCAGATGGACACGCCATACATCTCGCGTGAGATGCTTGCAGGCCTACAGGAATTGCTCCAGCAGCCCGACATGCGTTACGGCATCATGATCGGCCATCACAATCTGCTGCCACAAAAGACTCCGCGCATTACGCCATACGCGGAGATGCTCAACAGCGGATTTGTCAGAACTCAGCTGCTGCAGGGCAACAAGCCTATCGTCTACCTGCATGGACACATACATGCTGATCCGGTCGAGATCGTCAACGATCCAAGGTTTCCGGACGGCAAATTGATCTGCATCTCAGCACCAGAGATACAGTCAGGTTTCAATGAGCTCGTCTTCTTCACGACCGATCAGGGAGAGCTCGTCGGCATCCGACTTATACCCTACCGCACCAATGTCGCCGACGGGACGGTCATGGAAGGCGAACATTGCTTTATTTCCACCATGTCCAACGGCAAGGCCTTTCTGAACAACGACACGTTTGACCTGCTGCGCCGACTGCGCGACCATGCCACCAGGCGCGGGAATGGGTTACTCTTCTGGGACGAGATCACTGAGATTGCTGCCTCCGCCGAGCTCGGGCTAGATCTGGAAGACTCTCTTCTGATGCTCCAAGCGGCGCGCTTCATCGAGATAGACGGCCTCACCAAGGCAAACTCGGCTTGGCGCATTAAGGTAAGGGACGAATAGCGATGGAGAATCCGTTCGGCCCCAACAGGATCGAGTACGAAAGCCGCCCGATACTGTGGTTCAGTCAGAAGTCGGCGTTGATTTCTGCCGCCGCCAAGCCGGTCTTCGTCGCAGGGACGAGAGGCAGCGGCAAGACCAGCATTCTTCGCTCGCTTTCCACAGTCCATATTCTTGAAGACAAAAGTCTCGCGGACCAAGTCGGCAAGCTCGCCTGGTATGGCGTCTTCTTCCAGCTCAATGAGACATTCTCGCCCCTAATCGACAACGCCGTTCTGAACCTCATTCCGGAGCGGATACGCTTCGACACGGCCGCCGTGATCCCGCGGCAATTCGTAATCTTCTCTCACTATCTGGAGCTGAAGATAGTCGAACGCCTGCTCGAGAGCATCGGCCAGCTCAGACGCGACGGCCACTTGAAATACCGGGCCTCCGAAGATAGGGACGTCGCCCTGGCACTGCATCGCGAAGTGCTGCACTTCATACCCCAACCTGCCCGTCTCGACTTCTTCAGCATCGATGAGCTGCGGGGTGGGATAACCCGGTACGTCGACGAATGCTTCAACGCGTTCTTCTTTGCCGCCGATGCCGGAGCGACCGGCTTCAGAGCAACAGACCCTGGCGCGATCATTAACAAGGTCGCGACCGCGATCACTCCACTTTTAAATGGCCCATCTTTCGCCGGTGACAGGGCGCCCTTCTTCAAGATACTGATTGACGACTGTGAAGCACTGACACCGCTCCAACAGCAGTTCCTGAACACCTTGGTGAGAAAGACGCGCGGCAACGTGAAATGGGTCCTCGCCTACATCGGCGGCCTCTACGACACGATCCGGACGATCATACCCGGCCAGTCGCTCTCGAATGCTGACCGGGACGTCGAGAATCTTGATTCAGTCGATCCGAGGGAGTTCGCCACGCTGTGCGAGAACGTGTCGTCGCTTCGGCTGTACTATGCGCTTCCTGACCATCTGCGGAGTGATCTCGAGCGCAACGATGCGCTCAGCGCGTTTTCGCTCAAAAACCGGCTGGGGCGGCTTTCCGTCAATGACATCATCGAGCGGGTTATCATATCGGGTCATTCCGAGGGCAGAGAAGAGCTTGTGGCACTTGCTGATGCAGCACGTGAATTCCTCTCCGTGAATTTGAGGACGGCGGATCAGCAGCAATTCCTTCTTGATCGAAAAGCGCGCCCTTATGCCGAAGGGCTGGCGCTCGCGCTCATGAACCCGGAAATTAAGCGCCGGCCCATGAGCAAGGCGGATGCTTCAAATCTGAAGAGGTCGATCGCCCGGAAACAGGGATGGGCTTTTCTGAAAGCGTGCCAGATGCTGCGTCTGCATGACTACCCGTACGTAGGGCACCAGATCATCACATCATTGAGCGACGTCTGTATACGCGATTTCCTTGATATAATGGGAGAGATCTTCCGCCGCAGTGTTCCGAGTTCCAGTGATCCACGAAAACTGGTGGAATTCATCAACTCGGATTTACAGATTCATCTCGAACAGCAGAGACAGGCTGTGAACGCCGCCTCTCAACGGAAGCTTGATGGACTTCAGGCGCTTTCACATCCGTACGAAGAAGAGAGCGTGCGCATGGTGCGGGCGTTGGGTTACCTGACCGCTCGCCTCCAGACAGAGTTTGCCGAAGAAAATGCTCTAGGAACGACAGAGAGAGGCATTTTCAGGGTCGATCTAAAGGAAATGCGCTCGCTGGTGAACCGACTGGAGCAACCCAGCGGAAAACTGGACGAGGTCCTGCGTCGGGCGGAAAGGGATGGGTTTATCCGGGAGGTCTCCGCCGCCGGCAACTTTGAGGTGGACCGCGCCGACCCCGCATCGAAGGAGATGATGATCAGATTGCATCGGCGATTTGCACCTTACTTCGGGTTCTCCTATCGCGGCCCGTACGAAATCAACACAATCCCTGCGGCGCGGATGGTCGACCTGCTTTTTACCAGGCATCGGCTCCCAGAAGACTGGGCCGACTCGGTGTTTAAGGAGCTCGTCGCGCGGCCCGCACTCAAGACCGAATTCCAGCACTCGCTTTTCGAGAGCGATCTCGAATGACCGCTTCAACTGTCGAGTATCGAGTCTTCGGCCATCTGGCCGTCACCGAGAAGGCGAGAGATGCAGGTACCTGCGAAACGATGAAGGCAGATATCGCGATCGTCGCGCTTGGATGGGAAACGCGTTTCGCCGCGTTCGAAAACCATCTTGACCTGAAGGTCGGCAAGATCGTGGTTCTGGACTTTGCTCTGAAGGAAGCGAACGTCCCAGCCGTCGAAGAAAACCGGCGAAAGCTCATCGCTATGGGTACCCGATGGGGCGTCGAAGTGACTGTGATCACCCTCGAGCCTTCCATCGAGTATCAGAAGAACATCAATCTCCTCGATCACCTGCTCACTCAGATGGCCGCTTCATGTGGCTCATACGAAGGAAGCCTGCGGAAGGTTTTCGTCGAGTGCTCGACGATGCCGCGAATCTACATCCAATGGCTGATTGCGGTGGCATTCAAGAAAATGTCGATTCAGTCTCTCGAATTCGGGTACGCCGAAGGTATCTACGGGAACGCGATCGGCAAAGAGGATTTTTCCAGCGGCTTGGACCGATACGTCACCGTCCCTCATCTTCAAGGCAGCGGAGGAATGGGCGAAGAGAAAGTCCTGCTCGTGGGGATCGGAGGAGATGCAGACGTATTCTACGGATTGATCGATATCGTCAGTCCGGAACGGATCTCGCTCCTCGTCCCAAGAAGCGAGAAGAATGCGCATATCGATGCTTTGCTCGATCAACAGGTGGCCAAGGTACGTGAAACCCACCGGCTCGAAGATGGCGAAGTTCGCGACATCCAGGCTTTCGGGCTGATGGCCCACCTCGATGCTTTCGAGACGTATCTCGACGGGTTCGGCTCGCGTGCGGTGGTGAACGTTTTTGTCAGCGGCCCGAAGGTTCAGGCCATCGCTGCTGCCGTGCTCGCCTGCTCCGACAGCCGCGTCCATCTCAAGGCACGAATTCCCACCTCCTATGCCCATCGTGAAGTCTCAGCGAATGGGCGGTATCATATCTATAGGCTGATTGACCTGACATCCCCTGCCTGCAGCCTTCCCGGGACGTTCTGACACTATCTTGCATTCGAGTAGCATCATGGTCCCAGTAGCCGTTCCGCCAAGCCTTCAGCGCATGTTCGTGTCGCCCGATCCGGTCGATGGGGGACTAATTCCCACTTGGAAGCTGCTCTACATCAGATCAGGGGGAAATGCAGACTGGCA
Source organism: Mesorhizobium sp. M7A.F.Ca.MR.176.00.0.0 (assembly GCF_004023165.1). Lineage (NCBI taxonomy): Bacteria > Pseudomonadati > Pseudomonadota > Alphaproteobacteria > Hyphomicrobiales > Phyllobacteriaceae > Mesorhizobium > Mesorhizobium sp. M7A.F.Ca.MR.176.00.0.0. Next base: position 115,468 of record NZ_RZTC01000007.1, read on the forward strand.
GAATTCCATAATTAGCGACTAGCTAAAACATATACTCAGGCGAGACTGTTCAGCATAGAAATAGTGAGCGCTCTCCAATATGTTAGGCTGCTGTCGCAGTAGCGCAACAAGCTCAGTCCTTGGATGGGTGGTATGAGGATGAGACGACTCAATGTGTACAGGCTCAGTCTTTTTATCGAGGCTCTCGTTTTTGTCGTAAGCGCGTTCGGTGCGACGTGGCTTACCAGCTTTGTGAACGCGCCATGGTGGGCATATGTGATTATAGCGGCCATCGCTATGGGCATGTTCGTAGCCGTGCGTCGGGTCCTTTCTGAGCCGCAACGTATGGGACTCTTGGCACACAACTCGGCAGCGACCTCTGCGTGAACCCAGGCGCCTTGAAAATGTGCCCGATGCGTCCGGATTTTTGGCGGTGATCTTCATCAAATGCGATGAGCTGCAATTTCTGGCGACGGCCACGCTAAGGGCGGGCCTCCAGCACCATGTTGAACGGTGTCTCCGCGGCGCGACGCAATCGCTTGAAGCCGCCGCCGGTCACAACCTTGCGCAGCCTCGCCTCACCGGCCTGGGCTCCAAGCGCGAGCCCGACTTCCTGCGACACGGATGCGGGCGTGCACACAAAAGTGGAAGCGGCATAGTAAACGCGGCCGACGGGATTGAGGTTCGCCGCCAGATGATCATGCGCGAACGGCTCGACGATCATCCACGTGCCGTCCGGCTTGAGCGATCCGTGGACATGGGTGGCGGCGCCCGTCGGGTCGCCCATGTCGTGAAGGCAATCGAAGAATGTGACGAGGTCATAGGTTCCGGGATAGCTCTTGGCGGCCGCCACGTCGAACCGCGTGTTAACGCCGACGCCGGCTACCTCGGCCGCCTTGCGGGCGCGCTCAATCGAAGGGGCATGATAGTCGAAGCCGACGAAGCGCGAATTGGGGAAGGCCTGTGCCATGAGCACGGTCGATGCACCATGACCGCATCCAACATCCGCGACGTCCACGCCGCGTTCGAGCTTCTCGACGACGCCCTCCAAGGCCGGCAGCCAGGAGTCGATCAGATTGGCATTGTAGCCTGGACGGAAGAACCGTTCCGTACCGCGAAACAGACACGCGCTATGATCGTGCCACCCGACGCCCTTGCCGGACTGGAATGCCTGCCTCACCTTTTCTTCATCGAGCCACAGCGCGGACAGGAACTCGAATGCGCCTGCCATGAAGGCCGGGCTGTCTTCATCAGCGAACACCAGCTCTTGCTCGGCGTTGAGATAGAATTTGTCGCTCGCTTCATCGTAGTCGACGTAACCCGCCGCCGCCTGCCCGGAAAGCCATTCCCTTACGAGGCGTTCCTGGGTGCCGGTGCGTGTCGAAAGTTCGGCGGCCGTCATCTTGCCGCCTTCGCGCAATGCCTTGAACAGGCCGAGTCTGTCCCCCAGCAGGACTCCCGCGCCCGTTGCGATCGCACCGAGATCGCCGACCATTTTCCCCAAGAATGCGTCCAACTTTTCCTGATTCGCTTCAGACATCTGAATCTCCCTTTGGGTTCAATCTCTCCAGGCGACGGAGCCGTGCTCGTCACGAGGCGCCTTGAGCATCAGATGCTCGAAGACATGCAGATATCCCCGGCAGCTCATCCGCGCTGCCGATCCTGCACCAGACCATATGGGTGACGACCGGCGCGGTGGTCGGGAATGACAGCCACCTCCATGCCGTTGAAAAGCAGGAAATCCGTCACTTTGCCCTCGTCGGTAACCGGCGGAGCCGGAGTGGTCGTCACCAGGGCAAGCCCTGTTGCAGCAGGTATCCTTGGGCAGCCTGTCAGAACATCGATGACTCCGGTTGTGGTGCCGGGGCGGGCGATCAGGGGCCAAGTGATTGTTCCGCGGCGGCTGTATGTTGTGGTAAGGTGATCATGCGAAATCTTGTTGGTCGGTCACGTGTTTTGCGGATGACCCGCATGTACTGTGCCAAATGAGAAAACCATTCAAACGCAATCCAGTAGATCTGACTGTATCCGACATTGTCGGAATTTGGACATCGCCGAACGCGAAGCGCTCGGGGCTTGTGACGATACTTGAGCGTGCTGCTTCGGAGGAGGGATGCGCCTCGAACCGGCCGCGAGGCCTTTTTCTGGCAACGGATATTCCGGCCGGGTTAGGCCGCGAGGAAAGCGACGGTGAATAAGAGGTAGAGGACCAACCGTTTTGAGCGGGTAGTTGCCGTGTTGCGCCCCCAGGCAAAGGCCAGCACCACGGAGCAGTATTTCTGGTGGCGATACTACATCGCCTTTAAGTGCCGGTTACCCGTTTTTACCCAGTTGGCCTGGTGCATTCAGAGCGAGGTCGTTGGAAACCGCTTATTGTGGCTATGAGCAAACTCGGGATGGAGGAGTGGACCCAAAAATTGGCAAAATGCCCCAGGGAGGATTACATGGGTCGCTCATTCCCCGTACTCGTTACAGGTGCGCGTCGCTACGCAAACAGCTTGCTTTTGACTTGGCGTTTCTTGCCGTTTCGGCATCGCTCACTAATTCGGCCGCTGCCGACACCGTGAACTGGCGTCAATTCGAAGGGACCAGCATAACTTGGGCCTACGACATCCACCCCTATGCGGATGCTCTCGCTGCGCAACTTTCCGGAGTTCGAGAAGCTGACCCGGCATCAAGGTCACGCCGGAACTCTACCCAGACGATTCTTACTGGAACAAGATGACGATCCAACTGACGACGAAGTCGCCAGCATGGGATGTGTTCGGCACTGGCATTCAGCCCGCGTAGGACCTCGCTCCGAGTGGCGCCTGCTGGACAAATACATGAGTGATCCGAAGCTTACCGATGCTGGATACGACTACATTCGGACATGATCAAGAAGTGCGCGGCTCCTTCCTTCGCCAATGATAACTGGAACCAGGTCGTGGACGGCATCTCGTCCGGCCGCACCGCGATGACGATCGACTCAAAAATGTTCGGCTTCTGGAACGATGTTGCGGGGAAGCCGGCATCCGGCAAGATCGCCTTCGCTCCGCCGCTGCACGCACCGAGCGCCACGAGCTTGGATTCTGACATCTGGATCTAGGCTCTCGCCATGAACGCGGCTTCCGAAAAGAAGGGCACGGCCTGGCTGTTCATCCCGTGGGCCACCTCCAAGCAGGTGGCGCTCAAGGGTGCCCTTGCTGGCCAGCTCGTCAATCCGCCGCGCACGTCGACCTGGCAGGACGATACCTAGACTAAGTACGCTTCGCAGCCCGAGTTCAACAACTTCGTTGACAGCTTCAAAAAGATACAGGATCAAGCCGCGCTGGCTTTCACACCGCGTGTCGGCTTCGGCGAAGCCATGAACGCATGGGCCGTGGCGATGCAGAAGATGGCAAACGGCGATGACGTCGAGACGACGTTGAGGGCGCTTGCCGAAGAAATCCGCACTGGCCTCTGATCAAAAGGAACAGGGCAGTACTATTGCACTGCCCTGTTCCCGCCAACGGCGGAGATCACGCCGTGTCACCCCAAGCACTTAAACCCAGCGCTGCTTCGCCCGGCCGCGCCGACGATTTTTCTTGGCCGCCAAGGCGGCAGCCTGCGGCCGGGGCCACAACCGAAACGACCACGGCGATCAGTCCGTAAGCTGCCCGGGGCAGCGGAAGGGCGGAAAGCGCCTTCAGGTGGCCGCACAAGTAGGGTCTCGAGACGGACTCAGCGCGGCAGCACGCTCGATCCCATCAGCGCCTCATCGATGGCGCGCGCCGCCTGGCGGCCCTCGCGGATCGCCCAGACGACCAGCGACTGGCCGCGCCGCACGTCGCCCGCCGCATAGAGCTTTTCGACGCTGGTCCTGTAGTCCCGGTCATTGGCCTCGACATTCTTCGAGCGGCGGCTGTCAATGGCGATCTTCATCTGGCCGGCCAGTTCCGACACCGGCCCGCGAGCGGCTGGCCCGGCAAAGCCGATGGCGATGAACGCGAGATCGGCACGAATGACGAATTCGCTGCCGGCGATCGGCTTGCGCTTTTCGTCGACCTCGCAGCATTTGACCCCGGTCAGCTGGCCGTCTTCGCCGATGAACTCGAGCGTCGCCACCTGAAACTCGCGCTCGGCGCCTTCGGCCTGCGAGGACGAGGTGCGCATCTTGGTCGCCCAGTAGGGCCAGACCGAAAGCTTGTCTTCCTTTTCCGGCGGCTGCGGACGGATGTCGAGCTGGGTGACGCGGACCGCGCCCTGGCGGAAGGCGGTGCCGACGCAGTCGGACGCGGTATCGCCGCCGCCGACGACGACCACATGCTGGCCGCCGGCGAGGATCGGATGCGACGGCCACGCCACCGACTGGATCGGTTCGCCGCCGACACGCCTGTTCTGCTGCACCAGATAGGGCATCGCGTCATGCACGCCGCCGAGA